>NZ_NQYG01000158.1:0-249 GCF_002878485.1 Pseudomonas sp. AD21 | reverse complement strand
CGAGCAGCGAGCGCGGGCAGCCGAAGTTCAGGCGTACGAACTGCTGGTGTTGATCACCGAAGTCGAGACCGGGCGAGTTTGATCGGATGTTGGAGGCGTTTCTTGCGATGACAACGCGAAACCAACGTGGGAGCGGGCTGCTGTGGGTTCAGGAATTGCGGTTAGTCAGGGCGCGCTCCTGCCTTCTTCGAGCAGCGAGCGCGGGCAGCCGAAGTTCAGGCGCACGTATTGCGGGTGTTGATCACCGAA
>NZ_NQYG01000157.1:0-251 GCF_002878485.1 Pseudomonas sp. AD21 | reverse complement strand
CGATGCTGGCTGACACAACGCATCGCGAGCAGGCTCACTCCTACAAGGGATAGTCGGTGGATGGAGGGTCTGGGGCTGGCCGAGATCAAGGGTGGGAGTGGGCTTGCTCACGACGGGGCCGGCACATCCTGCATCGATGCTGGCTGACACAATGCATCGCGAGCAAGCCCGCTCCCACAGGGGATATTTGGTGGATGGAGGGTCCGGGGCTGGCCGAGATCAAGGGTGGGAGTGGGCTTGCTCACGACGGG
>NZ_NQYG01000156.1:0-255 GCF_002878485.1 Pseudomonas sp. AD21 | reverse complement strand
CACCTAAAGCCGTTTAGGGGCTAGGCATGAACCATAGAATCTCCCACAGATTGATTGCATTTCTTCAGCCAGAAAGCGGTTCACCTGTAGGCGAAGGCCTACAGTCTGATTGCATTGCGTCAGTCAGAATGCGGTCAACCTGTGGGAGCGGGCTTGCTCGCGAAGGGGCCGACGCATTCAACATTTCTGCCAACTGATCCACCGCTTTCGCGAGCAAGCTCGCTTGTATGGTAGGACTTGAAGGGAGGAGGAGGG
>NZ_NQYG01000155.1:0-268 GCF_002878485.1 Pseudomonas sp. AD21 | reverse complement strand
TGTTTCGATGCCATCGCGAGCAGGCTCACTCCTACAGTTGACCGTGTTCCGTCTGCAGGAATGCGCTCAAATTGTGGGAGCGGGCTTGCTCGCGAAAGCGGTGTGTCGGGCAGTGGGATGTTGAATGTTTCGATGCCATCGCGAGCAGGCTCACTCCTACAGTTGACCGTGTTCTGTCAGCAGGAATGCGCTCAACTTGTGGGAGCGGGTTTGCTCGCGAAAGCGGTGTGTCGGGCAGTGGGATGTTGAATGTTTCGATGCCATCGCG
>NZ_NQYG01000154.1:0-272 GCF_002878485.1 Pseudomonas sp. AD21 | reverse complement strand
GGTTCAAATCCGGCTCCCGCAACCAAACATCAAAAAAGGCTACTCGAAAGAGTGGCCTTTTTTGTGCGCGTCTGTTTTCCAATTACACGCACCTGAGCAAACAGGAATTCTTTGCATTTCCGAAACTTACCGCTGCGCTGCGACCGTTTGACGCAAATTCACACTTATTTGACCCTTTACGGGATTAGCGGTTGACACCCCGCCGTTCGCCTGTAGAATGCCGCCACACAGACGCGGGATGGAGCAGTCTGGTAGCTCGTCGGGCTCATAAC
>NZ_NQYG01000153.1:0-281 GCF_002878485.1 Pseudomonas sp. AD21 | reverse complement strand
CACGCTGAACCCCACCGATGCCGACTTCAAAAACCTGCATGGCGGTGGCAACGGCACCGAGACGTTCACCTACACCATCACCGACTCGGACGGTGATGCCAGCACCGCGAATCTCGTCCTGCAGATCCACAACAACGACGATCCCGTAGTGATCAGTGGCCTGGACGTCAACGGCGGCGAACTGACGGTTTACGAGAAAAACCTCAGCACCGGCAGCGCGCCTGACGCCAATGCCCTGACCCAAAGTGGCACCTTCACCATCACCGCGCAGGATGGCATAA
>NZ_NQYG01000152.1:0-293 GCF_002878485.1 Pseudomonas sp. AD21 | reverse complement strand
ACGCCAGTCATCGGAACCCGAAGTACCGGAGACTTCATGAGTCCAGGTGATTTTGCGGTAGGTGAACTGCACTTCTTCCAAGTGGGTGAAGTGCGAGTTGCCTGGATCCTGGCAGTTGTGCATTTTGTTGTTGATGGCGACGATGATCGCGTCTTCCAGTTTGGTGGTGTAGTAGTGCTCTTGAGTACCTTGAGCAGAAGTACGGAACCACTGGATAACGATTTCGCTCATGCGCTCGCCGGAAGTCAGAGCGGCTTGCAGCAGAGGCGAAGCCTTGTCGTAGACCTTGGTGA
>NZ_NQYG01000151.1:0-297 GCF_002878485.1 Pseudomonas sp. AD21 | reverse complement strand
TGACAGTGGTATTGACCGGGGTTTTGTCAGCCACGAGGTTTTCGTAGTTACCGCCGCTCACGTCGGTGATGGCGTTGGTCAGCGGCGCATGGCCGGTCAGCGCATCGTTCGGTGCGGTGGTGGTCACGGTGCCGGTGGTCTTGCCGACTTCGATGGTGATGTTCTGACCGTTGGCCAGGGTCACGACGACAGGAGAACCGGTTACCGGTGCACCGACAGTCGCAGTGTAGGTGACGGTGCCACCTTCAGCAGCAGACTCGGTCGCGGTCAGTTTGACCGTGGTGGTGTCGATGGTAT
>NZ_NQYG01000150.1:0-303 GCF_002878485.1 Pseudomonas sp. AD21 | reverse complement strand
TGCTGGCTGCGCGTGTCATCCGCCTGGGCCGGTGCCCAGTACGGCGGCATCGCCATCCCGCGCATCGGCATGGAAGTGTTGGTCACGTTCCTTGAAGGCGACCCCGATCAACCGCTGATCAGCGGCTGCCTGTACCACAAGGAAAACACCGTCCCCTATCCACTGCCGGCGAACAAGACCCGCAGCACCTTCAAAACCCTGAGCTCGATGGGCGGCGGTGGTTACAACGAACTGCGCATCGAAGACAAGAAAGGTCAGGAACAGATCTACCTGCACGCCCAGCGCGACTGGGACGAAAACGTC
>NZ_NQYG01000149.1:0-315 GCF_002878485.1 Pseudomonas sp. AD21 | reverse complement strand
ACGCCCGGATCAATCCCTCCACTCAGCCTTCCGACGTCGCCTTACAGATCAAGAGCCGCAGCCGAGCTAACGCTCATCCTGTTGAGTGGTGAGGAGCAACAGCGTGCTCGGCTTTGGATTGGTGGTGGATTCGCCCCTCACCCCAGCCACTCCCGGAGGGAGAGGGCTGGGGTGAGGGGCTTTTGATCTGGTTTGTGATCTTGCTTCGGCTTTTGATTTTTTGCCCCATCGGCAGGCCGAGCGAAGGTGTTCATCCGGGGGTTAGGCGCGCAGCGCCGTGCGGCGTAGCCGCATACATCGAGAGGAGGTGCAGCG
>NZ_NQYG01000015.1:0-133093 GCF_002878485.1 Pseudomonas sp. AD21 | reverse complement strand
TGACCCACCGCTATCGCGAGCAGGCTCACTCCTACAATGGTCTTGTGGCGCGCCGTCGACCGTTCACCAAATCCCGCCCACAAAAAAGGGGACTTTCGTCCCCTTGTGGCATTGTCTGGTCTACCGTCAGCCCATCAATAAATATCCTTCGACAACAACGTAAACGGCGTCTTCACCAGGATCTTCAAGTCCAGCCACAGCGACCAGTTGTTGATGTAATGCAGGTCCATCTCGACGCGCCGTTGCATCTTGTCGATGGTGTCGGTCTCGCCACGGCAGCCGCTGATTTGCGCCAGCCCGGTGATGCCCGGCTTGATTCGGTGACGGGCCATGTACGCAAGGATTTTCCCCGAGTAGTAGTTGTTGTGCGCCACCGCGTGCGGACGTGGGCCGACCAGGGCCATCTGCCCCTGCAGCACGTTGAACAACTGCGGCAGTTCGTCCAGCGACGTGCGGCGGATGAAACGCCCGACCGCAGTAATGCGCGAGTCATTGCGGCTGGCCTGAATCACTTCACGATCATCGTGTACGCGCATCGAACGGTACTTCCAGACCTGAATCACCTTGCCGTTCCAGCCGTGGCGATCCTGCTTGAAAAACACCGGGCCAGGCGAGCTGATCTTCACCGCCAGCGCAATCAGCAGCAGCAGCGGGCTCAGCAGGATGATCGCCAGCAACGCCACGCCTTTTTCCACCAGGCTTTTGCTCAGCGCAGCGGTAGGGCGGCTGGTCAGCGGGCTTTCGTTGAGGCAGATCGCCGGCAGACCGTCCACCACCTTCACCGAGTGATTGAGCAGAGTCAGACTGTTCAAGTCCGGGACCCAGACCACGTCAACGTTGGCACCCAGCAAGTCGACGTACATCGCCTCGATTTTCGCGGCCTCCGCCAACGGCAGGGGGATGTACAAGCGGCGGATGTCATGGTCCTTGATCAGTTGCAGGAGATCTTCCTGATCGCCGACCACACGCGGTGCATCCGAATCCAGATCCGCCGTCGCGCCATTGCTGACCAAACCTACCAACGGCAGGTTTTCCACTTGACTGATCTTCTTCGCCAAGCCCAGTGCCAACTCACCCGTACCGACGATCAGGGTTTTCTGAGCGCTGGTGCGGGAACGCTGGTAGTACTTGGAAAAGGCATGCAGTGGTGCATACAGCAACGCCTGGCCGAGGAAGCCGTACACCGCCCAGCTCAGCGTCACTTCACGGGAGAACACCTCATCGGCCTTGCACACGAACGCGATGCAGGCCAGTGCGACCATGGTCATCGACCAGCCCATGAACAGCCGCCCCAGACCGGTCAGGTAATTGTCCTGTTTACGATACACACCGCTGAACGTATACGCCGGAACCGAGGCCAGTACCGCCAGTGTCGCGCACATGCGGTAATAGAACTCGACGGTTCCCGTGTGCTGTTCCGCCAGCATGAACAGCAGCGCAACAATGAAACTCTGCGCCAGCGCCCATTGGCCCCAGAAGGTAAGTCCCTTGAGGCCGTTATTTCGATTGATCCGTAGAGAAAGTTCCATGAAATATCCCCAGAAATACGTCCATTCAGGTTTCGACAGTTGAAGTCCGAGTTGCTAAGTAGGCTTGTTGTTATTGGACGAGTGTCCTGAGGTAACAACGTCGATAGGCCGAACTGTCGTCAATCAATAGACTAAATTATTGCCGGAGAGGGTGTCTGACGAGTTCTAACAAGATGGCACAATGCCAACTTTTTAATAGTCAGATACAAGGCTGTTAGAAAAGGTCGTGGAGGAAGAGGTGAATAAATGATGTTGTGTTTGTTACTGTAGGAGGGGTGGAGGCAGGGAGCTTATATTTACCAGGGGAGGTGAAATCAAACAGAGTGCTCTTGTTGTTCTTGTAATCGCACTGTTTTCTGTTTGTTTTGTCCGCGGATATCGGCGGTGTTTACGCAACGATTTCCTGGATGAGGCAATAACCGCGGTTTCTTACGGCACGAAACAATCGCTCACCATTACTGGCGCTTTTGAACTTGTCCTGCAGGCGACTCAGGCACATCTCAAGGCCACGATACTGCTCCGGCTCGCGGCCGATGCTGAGGATCAGGTCATCTCGACTGACCACGCGTTCTTCGTGATGGAGCATCTTTCTGACCAGCGCGGTTTCCAGCCCGGTAAGGCTGATCTCGACGCCTTCCTTGACCAGTGCGCCTTGATCCAGGTGCCAGGTTTCGCTGCAGGGAGCACTGTCTTCAATGGCTGCCACTCGATTGTCGGTTTCCCCGCTCATCGTCGGGACGCTGTGAAACCGATTGGCCGATTGTGCGGCCAGCCATTCCGATTCGAGGGTGGCCAGTATGCGCTGGGTGTCGTGTTCAATCGTGCGGGCGACGTTTTTCCGGGTGCCACTTGGGTAAGAGAACTCCATCAGCATGGGGGCGGAAGAGGGCGAAGTAGCACCTTCAATAAACATTTGTGCCTGAGACGTACCAAACGAATTGAAGCGCTCGCTGGACAGAATGCTCTCAAGTTCACGCTGCGACGTTGTACTGTGAGTCACGACGACAAAATATTTTCTCGGGAGGGTTGTACTAGTTTCCATGTCTCTCTCCTAAAATGTGCACCAAAATGGGCGAAAAGATAAATCGGCAGGCGAGCAATGACTTCCTTGGAAGTAATCGACAGGCAGGGTCTGGGCCCAAAATGGCCCTCGATAAGTTCCACTCGTTCTGCTGCTATGTTGTTAAGTTTATTGTTATGGTTCGGTGTGGCCGCGCTCATTCAATTGCTTGATTATTAGTAGATTTGAAGTGGAGCTAGAGCTGTATGGTTGCATATGACGATCCTTCGTAAGTATGCAAAGAGGATGGCTGCCCGTGAGTCAGGCAGTCGATATCAGACCCCGCATCAGGCGATAGCCGTAGCCGCGGATGCTCTGAATCGCGTTCGTACCATACATGTCCTTGATTTTTCCACGCAAGCGGCTGATCGATTTTTCCAGCGCTCTCGGGTCGTAGAAATTGGTATTGAGCCCCATGATGCTGGCGATTTCATCATGGCTGAGAATGTGATTGCTGGTCTGCGCAAAGGCTTCCAGGATCTTCATCTCGGCAAACGAGATGTCGAGTTTCTGGCGGGTTCCCAGCAGGCAGATACGCGTCGGGTCGAGCGTCAGATTGATATCCCGCTGCCACTCTTCGCTGTTGAAGAACTCACCGAGCAACTCCGCGCCTTCGTCGGAAAGAGTATTGAGTTTGATACAGAAGTCGGCGCCGGCAAGAAAGTACTTGATCTTGTTGAAGGCGCCACGACCGGTGATGACCGCGCAGATGATCGGCTTCAAGTTGTCGGTGCGCAGGTTCTCGATCAGCGCAAGATTGTCTTCCAGCGCTTGCGGACTGTCGATAATGATGAAGATGGCGCGATACGAACCAGAAAGTTCATTGTGCTTATATGAACTAGTGTATGAACCGGCCTCAAGTGCCATATCAGTGCGTACGTGCTGTGCGACCAGCGCTCTAAAATGTTCGGCCACGCCACGGGTACGGCCCAGAGTGAGTACACCGGGATCATCGTTTGTCGGGCGCGGACTTCTAGTCGCCAAGTTCCCTGAGAGCATCATGCATTGACTCGAATTAGGTGCTGACATCGGGATGTTAAAGCACCGGTTCTCATCTGTGACTGACAATTGGTAACATTCACGCGATTTTTAGACGTGGCTCCCGAGTTTTCTAACAATAATTAAGCATTTCAAGCTTTTAGTTGATTTTCTCGGGGCTGTGAACTAGTCGCCACATAGTGGCAATGTGAAATTGTGCCACTATTTTGAATCTGTGACCAAAGCTTTGTTCATGTCCAATTGCCATTGCGTGCGCTCATGGAATAGTGTGAGCTTGATCACACTTTATTGGTTGGTCGAACTTTTTGCTACTAAATGCCTAAATATTTTCACAGTGGTTCGTAGGCGGACGTTTATTAACATGGCTTGAGTGTGTCTTTTGATAAGACATATTCTCCGTCGCCTGATCAGGCAATGGGTGTCGTTATACCGATTGTTTAACTTCAGATACTCAATTCCTGAATGCAGTTGACCGGTCGCTCATCAAGAGCGCTCTGACGGAGGATTAATGGATTTCTGGACCTTTATCCAGGTGTTGATTTTAGGCGCGGTAGAAGGCCTGACCGAGTTCTTGCCGATCTCCAGTACCGGCCACCAGATCATCGTCGCCGACCTGCTGGACTTCGGCGGTGAACGCGCCATGGCGTTCAACATCATTATCCAGCTGGGTGCGATTCTGGCCGTGGTCTGGGAGTTTCGACCGAAGATTTTTGAAATCGTCAAAGGCCTGCCCACTCAGCGCAATGCGCAACGTTTCACCCTCAACCTGTTGATCGCCTTTCTTCCGGCGGTGGCGCTCGGCGTGTTGTTTGCCGACAAAATCCATCAATACCTGTTTAACCCGATCACCGTGGCAGTCGCGTTAGTCATGGGCGGCATTGTGATGTTGTGGGTCGAACAGCGTAGCCACGTGGTGAGCGTCGAGCATGTCGACGACATGCGCTGGTCCGATGCGTTGAAGATTGGCTTCGTACAATGCCTGGCGATGATTCCCGGCACTTCGCGCTCCGGCTCGACCATCATCGGCGGTTTATTGTTCGGCTTGTCCCGGAAAGCCGCCACAGAGTTCTCGTTCTTCCTCGCCATGCCGACCATGGTCGGCGCCGCAGTGTACTCAGGCTACAAGTACCGCGACCTGTTCCAGGCCAGCGACCTGCCAGTGTTTGCCCTGGGTTTCGTCATCGCCTTCATCTTTGCCATGATCGCCGTGCGCGGCCTGCTCAAATTCATCGCCAACCACAGCTACGCCGCGTTCGCCTGGTATCGGATCGCGTTTGGCTTGTTGATCCTGGCGACGTGGGTGTTTGGCTGGGTGAGCTGGACCGAAGCGGCGGCGTGATCACTGACTGCTGATCAATGTCGCAACGGCGAGGTCGCTCAATGCCGAGTCGGGCGACTCCTGACGGTAGCGCTGCAAGGCTGAGGTGAAATACGCGGCTTGCAGCATGCCGTCGCTGGCGAGGTAGAGGCGGGCATCCTCCAACTCTTCGGCAGAGTAAACGCGTTTGTGGCTCTCAGTGGTTTCCTGGCTGGCAGAAAACGGCGTGAGCAATAAAGAGACAAACGTAAAACCGGAGAACTGCGTGACCTCCCAAGGCGTGTCGGTACGCCCCATGCAGAAGCCGTCGCAGTGTGCGTAAACATTGGAAGTGACGCTGAGCAAGGAAAGGAGGGTGTAGCGTTTGAAACCAGTGAAATTAAACGCGGGCATAAACCAAAGACATCCTGTCAGCACAACAAAAAGCCGGGCAATGCTCATGCGTTGCCCGCACATTCAAACCATCAATCAACGGCCTTCAAGCAACTCAGCCGCCTGATCCAGCAACGCCAGCGGATCCTTGGCCTTGTGAATATCCACCGACAACAACTGGCGGAATTTACGCGCCCCCGGGAACCCGGTGCCCAAGCCCAGCACATGCCGCGTGATGTGATGCATCGCGCCGCCCGCCTGCAAATGCTCGGCGATATAAGGCCGCAACTGCGCCAGCGCCTCTGCACGGCTGATCACCGGCGCGGTGCTGCCGAACAACTGCTGATCCACCTCCGCCAGCAAATACGGATTGTGATAAGCCTCACGCCCGAGCATCACACCGTCAAAGGTCTGCAAATGCTCATGGCAGGCCTCCATCGTCTTGATCCCGCCGTTCAGCACAATCTCCAGCTCCGGAAAGTCTGCCTTCAACTGCGCCGCCACGTCATACCGCAACGGCGGAATGTCGCGATTCTCCTTCGGCGACAACCCCTCCAGAATCGCAATCCGCGCATGCACGGTAAAACTGGTACACCCGGCATCCCGCACCGTACCGACGAAATCACACAACTCGGCGTAACTGTCCCGCCCATTGATCCCGATCCGATGCTTCACCGTCACCGGAATCGACACCGCATCACGCATCGCCTTCACATAATCCGCCACCAACTGCGGATGCCCCATCAGGCAGGCGCCGATCATGTTGTTTTGCACACGATCGCTTGGGCAGCCGACGTTGAGGTTCACCTCGTCGTAGCCGTGCTCCTGGGCCATGCGCGCGCACGCGGCCAGATCGAGCGGCACACTGCCGCCCAACTGCAGCGCCAGCGGATGCTCGGCTTCGTTGTGGCGGAGGAAACGTTCGTGATCGCCATTGAGCAGCGCGCCAGTGGTGACCATTTCGGTGTAGAGCAGGGCGTTCTTCGACAGGAGGCGTAGGAAGAAACGGCAGTGGCGATCGGTCCAGTCCATCATCGGGGCTACGCTAAATTTACGATTCATAAAGCCTTGTATTTAAAGGTCTCCAGCATATTTTAGTGCTATCCTGCGTGTACATTTCAGGGCCAAAATGACGGTTTTGGTACACCTGGGGTACACGCCGTGTGCAAAAAGGTATGCATCGGGGTACGGGTTAATGAACATTGAGTGAACACAAGTATGGCTTCGATACACCAGCTCCCCAGTGGCAAATGGCGCGCCCTCATTCGGAAAAAGGGCATCACTCCGATCAGCGCAACGTTCATGACCGAAAAGCTTGCGAAGACATTCGCGAAGGAGAAGGAGCGTCAGCTTGAAGAGATCAAGGCTACAGGCAGGACGGCGGCCCCCAAGGGTTCAACTGTCGCTCATTATATCGATGACTACCTCGATTACATACAGCGTGGGCGAACCCTTCAGCGGAGCGCGCTGTTTATCTACAAGGCGTTGAAGAAGAGATTTGGCAAAATCGGCATCGAACGGCTTTCGAAGAGCCACCTGGATTCGTTCATCAATGATCGGAAAAAGGAGGGCGTACAGGGCCAGACTATCGCCGGTGATCTCTCCCTGCTGTCATCTGTCCTTCGCTATTGCTATGACAGTAAGCACCTAGATGTAGATCCCGACCTTGCAGACAAAGCTCGGAAAAGCCTCAAGACCAATCACAAAATGAGGATCAAAAGCCGAGAGGTTGAATGCTTGCCGACTCAGTCAGAAGTTGACGCCATTATTGCGGCCTACGCCAACAAAAAACGCCAAAAGATCGACATGCCCAAGGTCATCAAATTCGGACTTTACACGTCCATGCGACAGTCGGAAATCTGTGGGATCAGAATTGAAGATTTAGACAGGGAAAATAAAACTGTCATCATTCGTGACCGTAAGCATCCGAGTGACAAAGAGGGTAACGATGAGACAGTTGCATTGCTTCCATCTGCCTGGCAGATAGTCGAAACGGTCATTGGGAGTCGCCAGTCAGGCTGCATTTTTCCCTACAATCCCAAGTCTGTGTCCACCGCGTTCACTCGTGCAAGGGCAGTTGCGGGAGTAACACGTCCGGTTCGATTCCACGACCTAAGGCATAAAGCAATTACCGACTTCTTTGGCCTTGGCCTTAACGTACCCCAGGTCGCTTCAATGAGTGGCCATCGCGACTGGCAAACACTGAAGCGCTATACACACGTCAAAGCGACTGATGTTCATGCAGCTTACAATGCTCTAAATCTCAAACAGGGAGATTTGAAAAATGTCGACAGCCAGCTCGCTCTGATCTTGCAGAAGCTCGGTGATATGAATGGCGCCCCGGCTTAAAAAAAAGGGGGCCATCTGGCCCCCTTTTTTTAAATGCAGCGCCTGATAAAGTCGTCAGAATCTGTTTCCATCAAACTACCAATGAACTCCATCACAGCGTTTTTTGGATATAAGTAAGCAGAGCCGAAGCGTATAGGTTTCGGGCCTTTGCCGTGTTTTCTCCAGTAAGCAAGGGTCTCAAGAGTTACCTTGGCAAGCTCGCTGATGTCCTCGGCGGTGTAGCAGTTGATCTCGTCTGCCATTTTGCTTCTCAAGTTGCTGGCGTCAATCATTAGATGCAGGCTTGTTCTGAGTGCTGCCGAAATCATTAACCCTAGTAATCAGGACAGTTCTTTTTCTCTCATTAGCACTGCAGAAGTGATTTTTGTCATCAGTATGTGCCTGCTCAATAAAGTTCCTGCACAAGTCTTCCAGGCGTAGTTTTGAAAAAATTAAGATTTGCGCGGTTTCTTTTTCAACGACATGGCCTGTGCCCTGAGCGATTTTTTGTTGCATATCAACATCTCGGAAGCGCTCGCCATCATGACCGTCAGCACCCCCATTTTTTCTGAAGCCCGGTGTCGTACCTGCGGCCTGTCAATACATGAGAAATGTTTTTTGTCTGGGCGTCAAGGAGCACTCCGTATTATTTAAACGGTATGCCTAGGGCATACTCTTAACTATGAGGATGTTGAAATCTATACTGAGATAATAGAGATCTAGTCGTTGATGGTAAAGTTGTCATAGGCAAAGTTTTTTTGGGTTGGGCGGCATGTCCGTAGTAACTGCGCGTAGGAGCGCAGTCTTAGAATGTAAGTTGCAAAGTAAAAAATGAGCATTGCCACTATAAAACAAAGTTTGCAGCTTACGGCTAATCACTTTGCTACCTTGGGTTAACGATATAACCAAGAATCAATTTTATGTGGCTTAGTGGTGGCTAGGTGAGGTTTTACATGTGTAACGTGTTCGCAAATATAGGTTGATTCGGGAATTCTATCTAACCATCCATCCGGCGTTGCTGAGAGAAACCTCGAGCCACTGAGGCGGTGTTTATTTATCAACGGCGACTCAGCGGTGTGCTGTATATCGCAGAGAAAATTTCTAGTCCTTGATGCTGGGGATAGTTACGAAGGCTCGGGGCGAAATTATGCCTCTTGCTGATTCGCTGGATTTTTCGATTTTCGATCACGCAGAGCCTCGGATTTACCAAAAAAAGTAAGTGAAAAGCTTAGCTTTTGATGCCAAAAAGGAGCCGGGGCCTTCGGCCCCAAATGGGCGAGTAGTTATGAGGGGGCGGAGGCGCAACCCTAAACGATGTCATTTTGTTGAAAATGAGCTCAAGAATCCTATAGATCGAAGGATCAGATTTGAAAAGCAACCAGCAAACACGACAGTTTTTAGAACATGAAACTGGGGAGGCCCAGGCAATGCTGCTTTTCTTTTGAGTTCAAAATATAGATCTCCGGTTTTGAAAAACGAATTCAAGGGCAGAGATCTCATGATGTCGAAAAAAAGACATTAATGTCGCATTTATGTAAATATTGAATCAAGATCTGGCACCATCGCTTACGAGGTTCGCGTGCGCAGGGGTGGCTGTGGATTAGGCCGGAAATAAGGTTATCCAGTGATCGAAGCCATTTGGCGGCAAACCGATCTTTCCGCTTGGCCTCGAGTTGTCGTGTAGGCCAAGCTCAATCTCAACGCACCGCCCCCTTTGAGAGTACCCGCGTCAATCCAGCATTGTCCTCTAACAATCAGCTCTAGATTCGGTAGCGTTAATCCTCTTCCAATATCGATGCACAGTCGATAGAGCTAGCCCCGTCTCCCGCGCAATTTGCGATTGATTCATTCCAGCAGTCTTAAGCTCGCGAACGACGCTTTCGCTTCCCTTGTTCTGAGGCTTTCCAGGCTTACGGGGGGCAACCGCTCCATCAGTGAGCTGTTCAGCGAGAATTCCAAGACCTCCTTCTTTCTCAAACGCTTGCAGCTGCTTTAAAGCAGCATCAATGAGGACGGGGTAGGGGGTGTCCTGCTGTTGGGACATACAAAGAGCTAGGAGGGCCAGAGGGTTTATTCGAAGGCCCTCAGCAAGGCTCTCGAACTTCTCAAGAGTAATACTTGTTTCGCCTCGCTCGAGGGCGCTGAGTTTGGATTTCGCGGAGGCGTCAGAAAGATCTTCGTGCCGAAGTTGACGCTGCTTACGCAGTGCTCGGATGGCGCCCGCGAGTGCGATTCTAAGCTGCATGGCTCACTCAAAAGTCAGGATATAGCCACACAGGAGGGTTTCCGTTAAATACCAGAATGAGGTAGTATTGCGCATGCAGCGGTCAGGACGGCCCATTGCGAAGCTTCCGTAAGCTCGTTTTGGCAATTTATGGGAATTAGATGAGAGCGTTTCGCTGGGCATGAAGACCGGCGCGCGGACTTTCCAGCAAGCCTCTGCTGAGCAGGCGTATTACTCGTAAAATATTTCGGAGGCTGTACATGGTTGGAGTGATCGATACAGGGCTTTTCGGAGACCCTGGAGTCTCTTTAGTTGGCTCAGAAGTTAGCCTCCAAGACGCGATGTCTGCAGCCAGAAAGCGCTACAAGTGGATGCCCCTCTGCGCCGTAGAAGAATGGACAATCCTAGACGCCGTCGTCACCGACGAAGAGCGAGCCAAAGTAGCCGCCGCAGGCTGCCAGCCAATGTTTATGTTTGCCCACAAGGTGGTGCATGACGAACAGCGCCGTTTTGAGCCGGGTCAATGGGTGCGCTCGAGCATGGGCACCGTTTTCAAGGAAGGCTACCTATTCGAAACACGCAACACGGTCTACGTCTTGCTCGGGCCAGGCCATCGTAAGTCTGCTTCTATCGAAGCGATATTTTCCCTTTTCTGATTACCAACCGGTTCTGCTGAGCAACTGAAGTGCTCCAGCAGCTTGAGGCGACACATGTTCAGAACCATAGACAGCGACCTCATAGGTGTCCCAGGAATGTTTGGCGAGGGCGTATCCAACTGGCGTGGAGTGTCGAGGCTGCTCCGAACTCCTTGGTACCACCTGACCCTTAGCGTCGAACACCAGGGGCGGCACAGCGATTGTGCGTTGATGATTGACGACACGCGCCAGCTTCAAGAAATTTTGGTGAGCCAAGGCTCTGATTTAGGTATCACCGAAATCATGGCTGTGACGCCATCTTGGATGAATAAGTCCGGAGGCTGGCAGATGGAGCGGTTAACCAGAGTAACCGTAGGTGAGGACAGGTCTGGTTCTGAGGTTTGCTTGCTGGAAGTGGCTAAGGGGGCGGTGTATCACACGTCACACCAGCGAGACTTCAAGATTGAAGCGCTGGTCAACCTGAGGCCCGTCTTTCTCTCAAGCATGATTCGATCTGCCTGAAATTTACCAGTAATCCTCCACGGTACCAGCGCGCCTGGTTACGTGTGCAATTCTTGATAACTCCCTACAGGCCGTAACCGGAGCCCAACAATGCTCGACACCCTAGATGTGAATTTTCACGGCAAACGCCATACAGATTTTGATCTCAAGCGAATTATAAAAGCTCAGGCCCAGGGCTTCGATGAACCGGTGACCGCTTACCTTTGCGGAGTTTCCATCAGGTCGCGCGCAGGCATCGGTGTTGTTTTTGGCCACAAGCGCAAAGACCAATACGGGCGGTTTGGCGATGGTCACTTGATCAGAACTTCTGACGTGGTCAAGGTCGAGCGTGAAGGCAGGTTTTGGGTAATGACGACCGAGAATTCTCGCTATGTACTCGCCACGTTTCAGCGAGGTAATGGTCGTTCGAGCCTGCGAGAGTTCTTGCGCCTCTCTCGAACGCTCCATCCAACGCCTCGGGTTCTGCAGTGATATTCCGTCGGTCTATCGGCAATACATTTTCCTACCCAACCTGATTTTGGGGGAATGTAAACACCACCTCAAATTCGTAGCCGTTAGGTCTATGAATTATACCCTACGGAGCCTTTCTACAGGGCTCGTTTGCCAGCAATGTTAGAGACTGAGAACTATCCCGCGAGGTATTTTCTCTGCCATATAGCGAGCATCTAAATTGTTCGGCGCCGGCGCTCGTTGCCGTTGAGTACATGGCACGGTTTGCACAACGCTTGGAGAGTCGCGGTCTGGTGAGCATCATGGAGGAGCTGTAAAGCATAGTGTCCTGGTGGCAAAGAGAACGGCTCTTTGTCCAGCCAGTCAAAGCGGGAAAATATCTCCTCAATCTGGGAAGTGCTGAGCGCCTGAAAGATCTGGGCGACCATAACCTTGAACTCGGGGGACACATGGTCAACTTCGGTAGACGGATTGTTCTCGCACCGTTCGCATACAGGGTGCATCGCTCTGTAGCTAGAAATTATAGGATGCGCAGCATCCCGGAGTGCGCGATCCAACCAATCCATTTCGTCTCGAGGGTTGATGCACTGCGTCCATGAGACTGCGTGCCAGCCATGACCCGGAAAGTAGCCTTGGAAATCGTAAGCGGCTCCCGGTCGGGGCAGCTTTCGAAAGTGAGTAGGGCGCAGGTCTTGGGCTGCGCAGTGGTAATGCTTCTGATGTATTAGGTCGGCGATGATTGAGGACTCAAAATCTTGTCCGAAATCGACCTCTGCGATCTTCCCTTGGATCATCTCTTTGAGTTGTGTCTTCGTCATTCCCTGGAAGAAATCTATGCCTCGGCTCATTTTAATTCCCTGAGTACGGTGTGTTCGAGCAGTGCAGCGAGTAGCCAGTGTCTCCGGGATAAGTGGCTTGCAAAGGTGGTCGGCTCAGAGAGCGAACGGTAGGTGTGAGGCTCGTGTGCCACCTCCCCAGGCAAGAATCGATCAACCACCTCCATGAGCAGGACACAATTCGTCTGATAGCGAGTCATCGTCCCTACACGCAAGCCTAACTGCCTCGGCGACACTGAGAGCGCGGGTGGGTATCCAAAGGTTATCCATGACTAGATACCTCTGCTGTGTGGCTTGGTTGCGCAGCTTGAGGGCTTTCAAAATGTCATCAATAACTTTCAATGTTGCGTTTGCAGGCGCTGTTTCGAACGTAATGTCGAACACCGCCGCATCTAACTGTAGGTAGTTCTTGCTGTTCGTCGGAGGCATGATAAACGGGGTGACTTTATCAGCAGGTAAAATCCTTCCATTCAGTTCGTCGAACTCAGTCACTGGAATCCAGCCACTGTTGCCACCTGGTAGCTCGTACCCTCCTGCGCCGACAGCTTTTGCGACAATTGTGCGAGTAGCATGGGCAATTGGCTTCTGCGGTGGATAATCTACTTTGAAACGCTTAACGATTTGATCTGCTGGACTATCGTTTCTTAGGTCGAAGTCGTAATAGCGGCCATGTGGTTTAACGAACGATAGCGTCACGTCTCCAACCAAAAAATTGTAGGCTGTGGTCATCAACAGACTGAAAAGCCCAAGCGATGCCAGAGCAGCGAAAGCTTTGGTGAACCATAGTTTTGGGCGACCATAAGGGGCTGGTCGTTTGAACGATTTTGGTGTTTTTGCCGTGCGTCGATTTGCCAAGATTTCGAATCCATTACTGGGTGAGTTTCATCCCTGTTGCTTCAAGCGCGAGGCGCGCTCGCGGTACTGAGATGAAAGTCTACCAGCTGGGTCGCGAGAAGCTAGGTTGCCGGCTTTCACGGCACGTGGAGTCAACGGGCTGCTTTCCTTTTTGTCATGAAATCTATCAGATCTTTAACAACGACATTAGCGGCGTTGTCACTTGATAGCTCGGAGGCTCGTATCCTTCTAACCTCTACGCCTTCCCACGTCAAAGGAACCAAGCGCTTATCAGCATCGGCAGGTGATTCGCGATGATAGGTATCTCCGTCGACCTCAATAATGAAAGTCAGACCTTTGAACACTACTACGAAATCGGGCTCGAGACGATTGTAGGCTTTGCCTATCCGTACGAAGACTGGAAGCGGAGCGACTGCGAGCTGTGCACGTGTCATTGCCGTGAACAGAGTGACCTCAGCCTGAGAGCGAAATAGAAGTCCCTGATGTTCCCTCGAGGCAATATTGTCGCTTCGTACTCGTCCCTGGTTAGTGACACCTTCACCTTTCACATATCGGATAGCTTCTTCTCGCCAATTTTCGGAGGCTTCCCCAATACGTGGGGCAATGGTCACCCCGTTTAGGGCCTCGTCATGAAGGGTTGAGTAGAACGGGGTCACTACGTCATAAATCGCTTTACTGGTAGCTTCGCGTTCTACATCTGTCATGGCGTAGTACAGGGGGATAGGAAGAGCCACCATGAGCTGCCAATAATTGACACCGAAATCGGTGTTGATCAACTCAGCTGTGCATTCGCCTGATACCAAAACGGCAATTGCACGAGCATCTCCGAGCAGTTTGAATGCCTCGACCGCTCCTGCTGCCAGATCTTCCATGTTGAACGGTGAAAACATTAGGTGCCTCCTAGCCTATGACGAAAAGGTGAGCGTCTCGCCTGCAGAACTTTAGGTTGATTCATTACGGTATAGCCCCCCAAGGGTTTTAGCCTTTCCACGCATGCAGCGAGCAGGTTTGATGCCTAGCAACATGGCTGACGAATTCGCCGTGCTGAGTTCTTCGCTCGTCCCATCGCTTCTTTGAACTCTTGGGTCGAGGGCGTAGCTCAGAGGTAGTCAGCACGAGCCTCTGCTTTGCCCTAGAAACGCCTACGAAAAAAACGCATCGTTCTTCTGCAAGCTTGCCCCAGAAGGCCTGTGTTTCAACTCCTAGTAGGATTACAGAGTGAAACTCTAATCCTTTGCTCTTGTGCATTGTCAGGAGTCTGACAGAGTCGCTATCGGACACCCCCGCCAATACCTTTAGTAGATTCGGCTCTTCGGTAAGTTGAGCTCGGATACGATCTCGGACGTCGTGTACGACCTCGGTTAGACGTTGGCGAGATTGATACTCGGGCGAGAAGGCCGCTAAGTCGGATGCGCTCAGTCCCTTGAACAGCTCCAAAACGAGCTTCCACCAGGAAACATACGGAGTGGGGGTTTTGCTGTCGGCGGCGACTTGTCTTTTGTGAGACCGAAACAATTCTTCGAATATCTGGGGTGCGCTGCTTTTACTGTCGTCGTCTTCAAACGGAGCAAGCTGCGACATCAACCTCGACCATGCCTCGGACTGCCCGGGTTCGTATAGGCAGGTTAGGTAGTCAACCACTAGACCTACTGCAGGTTCCTTAAGCAAGTCCTGTAGCTCGTGATCATTGCGAAACGGTATGCTGTTTCGCGAAAGTTGCTCCATCAACGCTTCAGCATATTCCTCTATCTGGCGAGGCATCAGGATCGCGATTTCGTTAGGTGGAATGCGCTCCTCAACTATCCAGTGCTGAATGATTTCTGTGAGAGCCTCAGCCTCTTCAGCTGAGTTTCGGAAGTGACCGGTGAGTATGTCACCGCCGCCACCATCCACGAGATCGTCAGGCATCACAGCGGCAGCTTCAATCTCTCGGATAACATCGTTCTGCATGCGCAGCAAGCGAGGTTGAGAGCGGAAGTTCAGGAATAGTCGAAGAGGGCGGGCAGCGAAATCGTCAGCGTAGGTTTTGAATATTCCATCCAGTGCTCCCGCCCAACCCATGATCGTCTGCTTGGTATCACCAACGGCGGTTAGAATAATAGAGGTGTCGTGGAATAGCAGCTTAATGAGTTCGTATTGGTCGCCAGTGCAATCTTGAAACTCATCGAGAAACACATGGGAATAGGTTGCGCGTATCGCATTGAGGGCAACCTCACTGTCCTTCAAAATTTTCAAGGCGAAAGGTAACAGCTGCTTGAAGGTTATTTTTTTTCCGGGGACGTACTCGGGCCCGATTACGTAATCTTGGCCTAGCGCTTCGTCCACTAATACGGGCCGAAATCTATCGATGATGCGCTTTGCAAAACCGTGAAAAGTCACGCTATCGAATCGTGAAGCATGTTCTATGCCGCAACGCGTATGTATACGTTGCTTTAGGTTCCGACTCGCGTCTGTTTTGAACGATACGGCGAGGATCCTTTTAGGGTATCGGCAGCTGTTGGTGCGCAGGAGGAAGTCGGCACGTTGAGCGAGAACTTCAGTTTTACCTGCGCCAGGCCCGGCAGTCAGCACGACTGATCTTTCGCATTCCCGAATCACCTCCCAAGCACTTTTCTCCAGGCGAATCCCTGGGGAGGAAGTCCACCGATCTGGATTGATCATTCAGGCGACTCCTCCAGCTTTGCAATCACTCTGTCGGCCAGTCGGTCGAGGGCTTCGGGAAGAGAGGCTAGGAGCTGCTCGTCGGTAAGTCGCCCTAGAGCATCCAGGTGTGCGGCTGGTTTGCTGCTTAGTTTGAAAAGCTTGTGGTAAGCAGCGAACCAACTCTGCTCTTCCTCATCATATTGCGCTGGATTGAAATGATTTTCGCCCAGAACGGACGTTTGGCTTTTTGCGGTAGCTGGAATCGCTTCTGCTCTGTATGCCTTAGGAAAGGCAACTAGCATCGCAAAATCTAAATCCAAGGGTGCGGAGTAAAATACGTCGCGCTTTTCAAGTTCTGCGAACAAGCTAACTGTGCCATTGTTGAAATGGTGATGGGACTTTATAGGTCGCTCGGGATCGTCCCAGGCATGCCGACTCCAATCCTGTGGAAGGTTGAGGTTAGGTGCATGCGCATCGAGTTGGTCTCGAATGTAACCTATACGACCCCACCCACCTTGATAGCGTCCAGTATCCAGATCGAGAAGGGTGATGTAGGGAGTACCGATTGCAGATAAGAGTTTCCAGAAGTGGTTCACGTGCCGACCCCCTAGGGGGGCGATGGCTACTGCAAATTCGTCAACAGGAGCCCCCTTAGCCTGAAGGATCCTGGGCAGGACGATTTCCTCGCTGTCGCCCTCACCCAAAACGACCAGTCTTGCGAAATACACCTCCGGAAACGCCTGAACAGCCTCTCTCACAAATTTGTAAGCATCACTGCGTTTGGGTGGCAACAAGATCTTCGTGACTTGGGTTTGTCGATTGCTGTTAAGTCGAAGGTAACGGATGTGCTCCGGCTCTACTCGACGCAGCATCGACGGCGCTTGCGTTGCGATCAATGCTTGAGCATCAACACCTACAGAGGATTTCAGTGAGTTAACGATACGACCCAGGTAATGAGGTGAGAGGCTATTCTCAGGCTCTTCTACCGCAAGGATCGTGAACGCTGGTGGCTTGAGTTTGTGGGGGTCAAATGAGGTGTTTTTGCCTGATCTGACTTCCCTCCCAATCGCTAGTGCTGAGAACACAAGAGACAGATACAGCATGGATTTTTGTCCATCGCTGAGGCGTACAAAATCCACCTGATTTTCACCATGACCTGGGCTGAACGAAACAGACAAATGCCTGAGCAAAGCCTCTATTTCGGAGTTTTGAAGCGTCAATCGCGGGGAAGCAAAGAAGTCGCCCCTGTGCAATTTTTGCCAAGCTGTGCTCAGGCTATCGCTCAACGCTTGCACAGACTTATTGCCTGTAAGGCACTCGGTAATTTGCTCCGTCAATCCTGCAACGGTTTCGCGATCGTCATTCCAGTTGGCTGCCCGCAGTAGCCTACCAAGAAGGGCCGTGGCGCCATACGCCACGTGTTCAGATGGATCGCGGCGTGCGGGAAGGTAATGAAGGTGGATTTTGTCTCGATGTCTTTTCGGGACTGATGCGGTTGATGTAGGTTTGCCTGCATCGTCTGTCTTTGTCACAAACAGAAAACGCTCTTCGATTTCACCGTCTTCGTACATCGTCGCTTCTAAACGAAAGCGTATTCGTGGCACGTCGTCGAAGGTGCGTAGGGCCATCTGATTGAAAAACTCTGGAACGGTATCTGCGTCCTCATCGTCCTGTGTTTCTTCAAAGCTGAAATCGGCCTCGAGCGAAAGCTCCCTTTGCTCTGGTGGATTTTCCTCAGATGCCGGGACGTGGAAATCAGAGCGGCGGATACGTCGCAGATTTGGTTCAAATGCGAACATCCGACAGAGGCCTTGAAGCGTTGCTGTTTTGCCTGCGCCGTTAGGGCCTAGTAAATAGGTCACGTCCTCAAAAGTAACCTCTTCCCCTTCAGGCCCAAAGGATTGGAAATTGTTCACCCGCAGACTGCACAGCTTCATCGATAGTTTCCTTACTGAATATTTGGGGTACACGTATTCCCAAGATCATTGCATCCGGCCTTTGGTGCGGATGTACCGTTTCAGAGCTGAACGAGAATAAATTTACACAAATTTCAAAAGGCCACCATTGAAATCGATTTTCAAAAACGGAGATCTATTATTTGAGAACAAAAAAAAGCTGCGGTGGCCCAGCCTTCCTGGGCTCGAACGCTAGTGTGTTTTGGCCTTGTTTTAGGCGTTTTGCTTTACCTGCTCGTGCTGTGGCTGTTTTTGGTGTCACGATTCTGAGATCGAAACGGGGGAAAAGTATGTGTGGTTGCGGCTTTGTTTAATAGCTCGTCCGTTGGGGCCGCTAGGCCCTCTGCTACTATTTGGGATCAAAAATAAAAACTAAGAACCTCTATTTTTTGCGAGGGTATTCGAGCTTATTGAGTCGCGGGATCATTCCGTCTTGCGACGCTTGACTTGTTGAGGATTTTGTAAGTTTATTGCGTATTAGCTGCTGGTACTTTTTTTGCTCCACTCATCCAAGCACTTAGTTAATGTTCAAAAAAGAGTCGTGGTGAGCGGGGCGGCTTAGTACCTGTCACGTAGCCCTGACCGTCCACAACTGATCTACCTTCGTCGTGTAGCTTTGGATCATTAGGTCTCGACGCATCGCCCATCCAGGCGCCGCAGGCACGCTAGCCAACCGGACGACTTCCTTTCCCCAGCGACCATTGATCTCATCCAGAACGCTCATTACCTTGTCCGCCATCACTGGCTGCGAATGCGCGAACAGGTCATCAGTGAATTCGCCGGGCTGCCGTAGATCCATCAGCAGAACCTCTGCCTTGCTGTACTTGAAGCCCGGTCGAAACAGCCGATTGACTGCTTCGGTGGCCGCCTTCGTCATCAGGCGCACATCGTTGGTCGGGTAGGGCAATTCCACCAGCGCGCCGTTCGCATATTTCGCCTCTTCAGGATTGAACATGCCGGTGCGAATGCTCACGCGGATTTTTTTGCACAGGGAGTTCTGCGCGCGGAGCTTTTCCGCCGCACGCTGGGTGTAGGTCGCGACGGCTTCCTTGATTGGCTCGATCTGCGTGAGCCGGGTGCCGAACATTCGGCTACAGCAAATCTCTTGTTTGGGTGGGTCAGCTTCACCCAGTTCCAGACAGGAGGTGCCGGCAAGCTCGCGACCAGTCTTCTCGATCACCACACTGAATTTCTGGCGAAGCATCGTTGGATCGACTTTCGCCAAGTCCATGGCGGTCTTGATGCCCATGACCTCCAAGTGAGCCTTCATTCGCTTCCCGATGCCCCAGACTTCTCCCACATCCGTATTACGCAGCGTCCAGTCGCGTTTGAACGGATCGCATAGATTTACTACGCCACCAGTAATATCCAACAACCGCTTAGCGGTATGGTTGGCGAGCTTGGCCAGGGTTTTGGTGCGTGCAATGCCCACGCCGACAGGGATGCCCGTGCGTTTGAGAAGTGCAGAGCGCATCTGTCGACCAAACGCGGACAAGTAGACCTCGAGCGCAGGCACCATCGATTCGATGATCGTCATGACGCGTTCGCTCATGTCGCCGTACAGAGCGTAATTACTGCTAAACGCGACGATGCCGTAACGGCGCAGGAGGTCTTTAATCTGGAAGTATGGCTGACCCATCTTCACAAGCGGTTTGGCGTCGTAGCTGCGGGCAATCACGCAGCCATCGTTGTTGGACAGCACCACGATTGGCGTCTTCGCCAGGTCGGGTCTGAACACTCGCTCGCAGCTCGCATAGAACGAGTTGCAGTCAATCAGGGCAAACACAGGTTCACGTGTTGTCATGATCGCGCACGCTGTATTTCACCATACCCCAGATCACCAGCTCATCGCCCTCCATGACATGCCTTGCCGGATATTTTGGGTTCTCTGATACAAGCATCACGGCGTTCTCACGCAGAAGCAGGCGCTTGCAGAAAGGCTCCGAGTTCAGCGCGGCGATGACTATGTCGCCGCTGACCGCATCGATGCTCCGATCAACGACCACTAGATCCCCTGAATAGATTCCTGCGCCCTGCATGCTGTCCCCATCGATTCTCACCAGGTACACGTGCGGGGCTCGAATATCGAACAGCTCATCAAGGGAGATGTGCTTTTCGATGTGATCAGCTGCAGGGGAGGGGAAGCCCGCCGGCACCTTGGATGAATAAAGGGGCAGCTTCTTACCGCCAGTAGCGAGTGGGCCGAGGATGGTGATGCTCATGATGCAAGCCTTAAAGTTTTAGACTGTACGTATATACAGTTAACGATTTGCTTCGCTTGCGGTCAATCTCATAAGCATCACTATTCGACGGGTGACAGCATGTGCGGACGCTACTGGATCCACGAGTCAATTGATCACTACCTGAAGGAGCTCGCGCCAGAGCAGTTGGTGATCAACGGCTACGATCTTTGGCCAGTAGAGCGATACAACGTCGCACCCTCAACTCGGGTGGAAATTATTCGGCCAGTGGACGACCGATTGAGCGTTGATAAGGTGAAATGGGGGTGGTCACCATTTTGGGCGAAAGGAAAGCGTCCTGACCCGATAAACGCCAGGGTTGAAACAGTCATGAGCAGGAAATTCTTCAGTCAGCTCTGGCCAAACGGTCGTGTGCTTGCACCTGCAAACGGGTGGTTTGAGTGGGTCAAAGATCCGGCTGATTCAAAGAAAAAGCAGCCTTACTTCATAACCCTGAAAGAGCAGGCTCCGATGTTCTTCGCTGGTTTAGCTGAGGTTCACCAAGGCTTGGAGCCAGACCCTCGCGACGGCTTCGTCATCATCACCGCCGCCAGTGATCAAGGGATGGTAGATATCCATGATCGGAAACCGCTGGTTTTGGCCCCTGATCACGCCCGCGAATGGATCGCCTCAGATACTTCCCCTGAACGCGCGCGGGAAATCGCAATGAAACACTGCCGGCCTGCCACCGATTTTCATTGGTATAAGGTGAGCAAGGCTGTGGGTAGCGTTCGTAATCAGGGCCCAGAATTGGTTAAGCCGCTCTCAGGGGCGTCAGACGTCGATGGATGATCAACCTGAGTCGTACATCCAGTTGGCTGTAGATGTTGATGGACGGCAACTGGAGCGTTGCCCGGCCTGTCCATGAGTAGTTCTTGTCAGCTTTCATCAAGAACGGACATCGCTTAGATCAACCATCAGTTTTGACACCCGGCATACCTGAGACCGCCCAGGTCACGGCTGGTAATGTAGGGGGAATGTGGTGGGATTATTCGCCCCGAAGACTTGGACGCCATTGGCGTAGCCTGGCATAAATTGAGGACAAAATATGTTCAGAAAATCTCAGATCATCACCATCCCAGTACTGATCTCATCGGTACTCTTACTCACCGGCTGCCCGCCACCGGCGTCTTTCACCCAATGGAGACGTGCTTCGACCTCTGTAGAGGGCGTCAAAGCCGCAATGGCAGAATGTGGCGACCCTGTAGCAGGGCCACAAAACCATTTCCCAATAAACGAACAAATAATCCACTTTCAGTGAATGCAGCGTCTCGGTTTTACTCGAAAAGACGGCTTTGAATACTGCGACATAATGAAGAATATGCCGGCCTGTGTTGAAGAAAGGCAGGGGAGGCCGCTCAGCTTGTCCCAGCTCGAAGCGTTACCGTTTGTCGAAGACGAAGCATTTCACCCAATCAAGCCTAATTCAGGCCGGGATGAACGTATGCAGGTCTCATGGCGTAGAGCGGGAGCGTCACGCCATTTTTCATTCAAGGTAGCTAATGACAGCGAAGCCCTGCCGGTGATGTATGCGTGCGGCTATGCGAAGCCACTTGGGTCGAATCTGGACGTCGCTAGCATAGGGCGCACTGCAGAAGTGCAGCGTTGCATGATTGATCACGGCTTTGAGCCTAAAAATAAAATTATGCTGGTTTGCCAGACTTACCCACAAGTGACGGGCTGTTCGTCGACAATGCCACCGAGTTAAGCAGATGGAAGGCAGAGCCAAGAGGGGCTTGCTCGTGAGAAATAAGAGTTCCTAAGCGCACGACGTTCTGCCTCATGAGCCCAGCTAGGTCTTCTACATAGATTTAACCGACACCAGTTCCACGTACTTGTATTTCTTCCTAGCGGCTCTCACAGCCTCCTGCTCAGCAAGCAACGAGCTCAACGTATCAGCTTCGTGAATCAACTCGGTCATTTTTCCCTCAAATTCGTTTCCAACCCTGAGAGTGACCTTCAGCCTAGGCGTAAAAGCTTTTGCAGTTTTCTTATTCACTTGGGGAGCTGTTGCTGGCTTTTTAGGCACTACTTCTGGCACATGTTCCGATACTCGAGGAGCAGACACCTGCTCTTCGGGCTGAGGCGTACCGAATAGGGCACGACGCATTTCTTCTTCAGTTAATTCAGAGCTCATAGAACATCTCAAAGTGGGTGGTAATCAGCTCGACGAATTCTACTAGGATTGCTGCTCCAGCGTGGCCTCTGGAAGCATTTATGCCCACTGTGAATTCGGGCTACGTGCTCGCAACATTTCAACGTGGTAGTGGGCCTGATAGAGATAAAAATAATGCAACGTAAGCCAGGCTATTGAGGGCTTACTCACTCAATTCAGTACCAAAATGGAGCAGGCCACGGTTTATGGATATCGAATTTCGCGGTAACGGCAAGCGTGATAATCCGTCTGTAGGTACATGCGATGAGTACGGCGTGAGCGGGATTACCAGCTTTGACGATCTGACCGAAGCTCGTCGCAAGATTGCTGAGTCACACCCAGGCTTTAAACCTCTTTTCTCGCTGGATGATTTGCAGCAAGCTCGCTACACCTCCGGGCATGTGCGCAATAATTTAGGGATGGACGATGCATCGGAGCAGGAAATAGCGGGCTTGCCTCCAGAGTGCTTTGAGAATGGTGAATACATAGGCTATCCGACTACGAAAGCGGAGTTCGCAATCTGTCTTCGCAATTTCATGACCCTGGTTGCAGCCACGTCTTTCGAGGATGCTTGTACTCATGGTTTGACGCTAGATCAGCAGGCCCTCCAGGAGTGGATCGGTTACCAGAACAACCCTATCTCTCTTCTAGAGCAGCCTCTTTCAGCGCTCCTGGTACCCGTTCAGCAGTCCTGCCAGGCACTCGCGGCTTTTCCGAATGGCTATTTCACTTCGGATCTGGATCCCGCGAAAAACTTTGCCGTTGCGCGTCATTTTTCAGAAGCGCATGGGTATGAGTTGATGGGCGTAGGTGCTTCTTACATCGGCTTCATTCGTGCTGAACCGCCTGATACATCACTTGCTAACGTTATAGCCAAAGACTTCTGTGCGCTCTACAACACTAGCGATAAAGACCTACAGACACGCATTTCTGCAGTCGCACAGGCGGTCTCCGGTCGGACGTATCTGTGGCTCCGTTACGTGGAGTGAGCTTCGTGCGCAGCAAAAGCCCGGCTGAATAGATACCTGAGTTTGTGAGAGGTCTGGGGTTTTTGGAAGCCATGTAGGAGGGCATTTGCTTTGCGCTTTTTGTTCAGCCACGGCGGTGGTGCTACTGAGTCAAGCAAGATCTGACTGACTTACGTCTGGTGGCGAGCCGCTGTGCGCGGGCGGGCTGTCGTAAACCGAGCTCCCGCGTCCCGCCGTATCTCGGCCCTGCGGGCGTCCATCCTTCACGACTTCGGCTGTGCCAGCCCGCGCGCTCCGCTTGCTCCGGTTACTCAGTGTTTTCCGACGTACTGTGATTAAGCTGGAGTGGCGATCTCAGATTCCCAGCTGACTCGATCTAGTGGAAGGATCAGAGAGGTAT
This sequence comes from Pseudomonas sp. AD21, assembly GCF_002878485.1. Taxonomy (NCBI): domain Bacteria; kingdom Pseudomonadati; phylum Pseudomonadota; class Gammaproteobacteria; order Pseudomonadales; family Pseudomonadaceae; genus Pseudomonas; species Pseudomonas sp. AD21. The sequence goes on along the minus strand of NZ_NQYG01000015.1, from coordinate 109,604 downwards.
CAGCTATTCAGTTTTCTTCGCACCCAACTGGGAAAGGCGGCCGTCAATGGACGAGAAGCTGAATCGGCCAAGTTGGTCTCAGTGAATATTCAATAACCCTAAAAAATGAAGCGCGAATTGTTATTAAAATCAATATTACTTGAGCTTAAGGTGATAAACATAAGAAACAATTTATCTAAGCTGCGCGTGAGAAAAAAATCTCAATAATCGGACTTGCTTGCCGATACATCTCCTGATCAATGGCACGCCTCAAGGTTAACCAGATCTCCCCTATCGAAGAGAAAGCTCTATGACTTGGTTCCTGAATTTACGCCTTGCGGCAAAACTGTCCATATCATTCTTGATATGCGCATTGATAACTATTGCGATTGGGCTCGTCGGGATGAACGGCAACTCACGGTTGGGCGACGCAATCTCATCTGTATTTAGCAATAATATAACTTCAATTAACAAGGTGAATGAAGCTCTGCAGCAAGTAATTTATCACAATAGAGATCTATACTTATTGCTGGCACAAAAAGCTGGTAATGCAACTGATGGGGAGCTCGCAGCCACTCAAAAATCATTATCTGACCGCCAGCGTGCTGTAGAGAAAGCATTCGCTATTTATCGTAGCACCCCGCTGCGCGATGACGAAAAGGCCTTAGGTGATAATTTCGAACGGGATTGGCCTGCTTATATAAAAGCGGGAGAAAAGTTCGCCAATACTTTGATTTCGGGGGATTTGCCAGGGGCGAGATTGCAACTGATAGGAGACGTCAGCGATAAGTACGGTTTCGCTGAGAAAGAAATGCTAGGGATAATTGCATCTAACAATGATCAAGCAGACGGTCTCCGAATTGAAAGCGATACTCTCATTCAAAGTTCTAAGCTAACGATGATTGCAGGTATGGTAGTCGCGTTCGTCCTAGCAATGGGCCTGGGTCTTCTTATCACGCGACTCATTACACGGCCACTCTCCTATGCAGTATTGGCTGCGGAGCGTATTGCAGATGGAGATCTTACGCAACGTATTGACGCAGGTAGCCAGGACGAAACCGGGAAATTACTGTCCTCACTAGATGGGATGCAGGCGAGCCTTAGAAGCACGATTCAAAATATATCCAGTGCATCAGATCAGCTCGCCTCGGCAGCAGAAGAACTGAGCGTCGTAACGGACGAGAGCACACGGGGTCTTACTCAGCAGAACAGCGAAATTGAACAGGCTGCTACCGCTGTAAATGAAATGACAGCTGCAGTCGATGAAGTCGCTCGCAATGCCGTTTCTACAGCAGAAATATCGCAAAGAACCAATCAAGACGCCATGGCTGGCAAAAGTAAGGTTGGAGAAGCTGTTGTAGCGATTGAAGGAATGGTTGGGGAAATCAACTCATCGAGCTCGCAGGTTCAAGAGCTTGCTCATCAGACGAAAGAAATCAGCAAGGTGCTTGAGGTCATCAGGTCGATTGCTGACCAAACCAATCTCCTAGCTCTGAATGCGGCCATTGAAGCTGCTCGAGCGGGCGAGCAAGGTCGCGGATTTGCAGTAGTAGCTGACGAGGTAAGAGCTTTAGCTCATCGTACCCAATCATCGACTATTGAAATCGAGGGGATGATTAACGCTGCTCAGACAAGTGCTACCTCTGTAGTAGAAACCATGACTAAGAGTCAGAGCCAGGCAAATAACACACGTCAGCTTGCGCAGGCCGCAGGCGTAGCACTGGAATCGATCACTGAGGGTGTAGCTGCAATCACAGAGCGCAATCTGGTAATCGCAAGCGCGTCAGAAGAACAGGCACAGGTTGCTCGTGAGGTAGATCGTAACCTCGTCAACATTCAAAGCTTGTCAGCTCAAACTGCTACAGGAGCACATCAGACAAATGCCTCGAGCCACGAGCTCTCAAGGCTTGCAGTATCCTTCAACCAGTTGGTAGCCAAATTTAAGCTTTAGATCCCACAGAAAAGTGCGCTTTTGCTGGCGCACTTTTCACCCTACGTTACACAGGCACTGGATAACCTTACGTTCTGAGACGGCCATTACCTGAACAAACAACGTAAACGTTTCGCACCCCTTCTTCGTCTCGCTGCAATGGGCCGTGCAGGTGACGCTCGCAATCGCAGCAACACGCATACCTGTGAGATGCTTCATCTCTAGCCAGGATCTAAAACCAGTTTCAAATTTCCGAATAAAACTTCTGCGCTGCTCGCGACGTCCACTGACGTAGTCACTGAAGGATTGCACATGATTGCTCGTTGGCGTTGGGTAACGAATCAACTCACCAAACGGCTGTGGTTCAGAGCCTCCCTATTCTCCCTTCTAGGGGTGGCTACGGCACTGCTCGCTGTTGTATTCAAAGACTTCATTCCGGAGTCATTGCCAGCGCGCATCGGCGCAGATGCCGTAGACAAAATTCTGGGGATCATTGCCTCCAGCATGCTGGCCGTCACGACCTTCTCGTTGAGCACCATGGTCACTGCTTATGGGGCCGCGAGCAGCGGAGTGACGCCGCGCGCAACCACCCTGGTGATGGAAGACACCACGACCCAAAATGCCCTTGCCACGTTTATAGGATCATTCCTCTTTAGCCTGGTAGGGATCATTGCATTGAGCACGGGTGCTTATGGCACGCAAGGTCGAGTGTTGCTTTTCGCAGTAACGATAATTGTGGTCATCCTGATCGTTTACACCCTCCTGCGCTGGATCGATCACCTGTCAAAGCTCGGAAGGGTTGGGGAAACCATCGACCGCGTCGAGAAGGCTGCGATAGAGGCAATCACTCAACGAGTCCAGTGGCCCTACTTGGGTGGCTCAGCTTACCCGACAGATCTGTCGCTACCCCCTGGCGCAATCACATTGAAAAGTGAGGCAACAGGTTATGTGCAACATATTGATGTTAGCGCACTTGGAGCCATCGCGCAGGAAGATCAAATACAGATTTATCTGGAGGTGCTTCCGGGGACATTTGTGCACGAAGGAATGCCGCTACTGCACATTGTGAACCTGGGCAACACGAGGAGCGGTGATACCGATACTACAAGAGAGAAGGTTCTAGCGACCCTGACTTTCGGCGTCCGTCGAACCTTTGAAAATGATCCACGCTTCGGACTTTGTGTGCTCTCGGAAATCGCTTCTCGCGCCTTATCGCCTGCAGTGAACGACCCAGGGACAGCCATCGATGTCATTGGCCGGGGAGTGAGGACTTTAACTTGCTGGAGCAAGCCTCACGTCCCTAGCTCGCAAACGGATCAAGGCTGTAAACAGGTCTTTCTCCGAGGATTGACGGTTGATGATCTGTTTGATGATTTCTTTGCTCCGATCAGTAGGGACGGCGCAGCTTTGCTGGAAGTTAACGTGCGCCTGTTGAAAGCCCTCATCAGTCTCGCTGAAATAGACCCAGCGATCTTTAAAGATGCCTGCTACAGGCACGTGGATCTTCTGATCACTCGTGCAGAGACCACCTTAGCGCTGCAGCATGAGAAGGATCAACTGAACTCTCTGGCTAGAACGATGACACGATAAGGTCTATCGAGCTGGATTCTTTGGTGCAGCAGCAGCTTCTGCATTCTCGAGAAAGCCTCGCGCCAATTGCTGATACAGCTCAGGGCCCATTCTTGAACTTACAGCCTTGGCGATCAGGGCTACCGCCATGAGACTGATCACCATACTGTGGCTATCAATCATCTCCATCACAATGATTGCTGAGGTGATTGGCGACTGAGTAACGGCAGCCAGAAATCCGACCATGCAGAGTGCAATAGTGGGCTGCGCGGCCAGATGGAATAGCTCTGCGGTATTGGCGCTGACTGCGGCCCCTACAGCGAGCGAAGGGGCAAAAATACCTCCTGGAATACCAGAGAAGTAAGTCACTACGGTCGCGAGGAAGCGAGTAATGGGGGCGTGCCACGGCAGCACTATATCGGATGCGATGACCTGAGAGGTAATGCCGTAGCCACTACCGAATGACATTCCGCCACTCAACCAACCTAATATTGCGACGACCAATCCACAGATGCCGGCAAACCACACTGGATGTAGGCGCCGCCATTGCCAGATGATGAAGCGTGGATGCCGCTGCGGCCATAACAACATTCGGCTAAATAAACCACCCAATAGCCCACATCCAATCCCGATTACTAACGCCGGGAGAACGATGTCGAGGTTGATGTCCTGAATACCGAAATGGCCGAAATAGTTGTAGTTTCCCTGCAAGGCAATGGCAACCATCCCAGAAAGGATAATGGTGCTGAGAAGAACCCCGCTGGTACGGGTCTCCAGCTTGCGTCCAAGTTCTTCCACCGCGAATGCGATCCCTGCCAAGGGCGTATTGAATGCAGCCGCTATACCCGCTGCACCTCCCGCCAGAATGAGATCCTCGCTGCGTACGATTCGCGCATTGGGCAGGAAGCGGTGAAAGAAGTGCATGATGGATGCAGCAACCTGAACCGAGGGGCCTTCACGCCCCGCCGAAAAGCCACCCGTCAACGCCAGAGTTCCAAGGCCTACCTTGGCGAAAGCAATTCGCAGTGAAACCAGTCTCTCAATGGGTTTACCTTGACGCGCGAGTCGTGTTGCTGCGATTACCTGAGGAATTCCGCTGCCTTGGGCACCCATAAAAAAGCGCGTTGTCAGCCAAACTACGAGCATGCCTATCAGTGGAGTATAAATAAGAGGAAGCCACGCTCGCTCTGCGGTCTGTTGGGCAAACTGAGCCAGGGCTATGTCCGCGAGCCTTGCAAAAGCCACCACCAGCAAGCCGGCAATGGTTGCTGCGATCCATAACGTGACCCTGGTGCGCCAACGCATGGAGGCGAAGCCTCGGCGTAACAGCATTATCGGTTTGATCACCCGAGGGGCTCCCCTTGAAGTCGCCATATTTGAAAGCAAGACTAACCAAATAAACGGCTCGTTCCAAACAGCCTTGGGAGCCCCGTACGACAGGCTCCTTTACGCTTATGGGGCTTCACCTATCCACCTCGTACTTGATCGACGAGTGGTTCGCAGGAATCTCGATAAAGGTGAAGAAATCATAGGGAATAGCATTGCCTGCGAGGATGTTTGCGTAGCTCATTTTCATAGCTCCGAAGGTGTGGAAGTGGTCGCATTGGACAGAGCTTTCCCTAGGTTACCCATTTCGATTGGCGTCTTTGTGAAAAACACTGATATGTCCTCAGACTCGAAGCGCTTGTTCGACCTGCTTACTCAGATAAATCTCAAGACTCCAGCCTCACGCTAAGTGTCAGCTGTCCGCTTGGCTGTGTACGCAAAGATTTGCCGGCAAGGAGCTCTGCAGGGGTGAAATAGATCGCCACTCGCTCCGATTCGACCAACATGTAAAGTGCAACCGCGTCTACTGTGATTTGGATAGCTTTCGATAAATCCAGCATGCCATGACTTCGTAATCTGTCCAGCGATGTTGATTAGGAGCTGAAGCAGTAGAACGAGACTGTATGTAAGTTCGGATGTAATTTATGGTGTAATCTTCTAGTATCACACCCATCGAGAATTTCCATGTCTAAACTCGCTGAATTCCGTCAACTCGAAAAACACCTCGCCGAGCAGCTCCAGGCTCTCGAAGCCCTCAAGGGCGACGCAGGCCTTAAGAAAGAAATCGAATTCGAAACGAAGCTGCGCGATTTGCTCTCAAAATACGGTTACAGCCTGAAGGAGGTGATCAATCTGCTCGATCCACAAGCTGGTCATCGCGCTCCAGCCGCCCAACCGCAATCGGGAACCCGTAAGCCACGCCAAGTGAAGGTCTACAAGAACCCTCACACCGGCGAAGTCGTAGAGACGAAAGGCGGCAACCACAAGACCCTGAAAGAGTGGAAAGCTGAGCACGGCTCCGACACCGTGGAATCCTGGCTGACCAAGTGATTTTGGTTTAAGTACAAAAGGGCCTTTCGAGGCCTTTTCCTTTGGTGTTGAGGTGAATCAACGTCGCCTTAATTGACTAAACAACGTCGACCAAAATTGACTGACGTCGAGCAAGGAAGCGTTCCCACACTTCTGGATTTAGCAAGTGAGGCGGTCGCTCACCGTTCAACATTAAAGAGATTTGGTTTGCCGATGAGCGAGCCACGTTTTTGCGCCCACCATGGCTAACGCCAGCGGTGTGATAGCTAGCAACGACATTGCATAAGCTAAGTAACGGCGCGTCGCGGCGGGGAGGCTCTTCCTCCCAAACATCTAGGCCAGCGCCACGCAAATGTCCCGCCTTCAATGCTGAGTAAAGGGCTGCCTCCTCGTGAATCCCACCCCGTGCTGTGGAGAGAAAGATGGAACCTGGTTTCATCATAGCAAACTGATCTGCACCCATCATATGTCGAGTCTGAGTTAGAAGAGGGCAGTGCAGGGAGACGTAATCGCTACGCTGGAGCAACGTCTCTAACGTTACAGGCTTAGCACCCCGAGAGCGGATCTGATCCTCGCTCAACAGTGGGTCATAAGCCAACACTTCCAAACCAAAACCTTTTGATATCCTCGCCGCGCAAGTACCGATTGCACCTAGGCCAATAAGTCCGATGGTGCCACCAAAAATTTCGTCTCCCATCAAGTCTTCACGACTGAAGCCGGTTTCGTGATGCAGCTTATTGTCAGATTCAACAATGCGTTTGACCACTGCCAAAAGCAGCGCAAAGGTATGCTCCGCCACCGAGTTGGCATTCGCGCCAGCTTGGTTCACAACAGCAATGCCGGCTTCAGTGCATGCCTGCACATCGACAGTGTCGTAACCCGCGCCACCAGCCGATACGCATAGTAGTTTCGGGCAAGCCTTGATCAACTCTGCACCCACGAACCAGCGTTTGGGCAATTCGTCTTTGGCTGCTGAGACATGGTAGGCGTGCGCCTCCGCCAAAGTGTTTGCAGTAACGCAATCATCCGGGTTACGCGATAAAATCTGCAGTGTTAACCGCGATTTATCCGTAATGAGTTCATCGAATATTGGGTTTATCCATAAATCGAGACGGCAGACACGGGCATGGGAAGAAGTGGTCATGCTTATATTGTCCTATCGAAAACTGCTAGGCTGTCGAAGATTTTTGAAAAAAAATGCATCGTAGCTAAAAAGCATTTATCCCTTACATAGTGCAAATTTCTAAGATTTTTCCTTTTCAACTGACGCCTCTCGTGCACTTTCAGTTGAAATTACAGTAAGGAGTGATCAATGTGGCTTCATGGTTTTAGTCAGTATTTCTTGCTTTCAGCTTCGCTGGCGCACAACTAAACTTCGCTTAGGAATTCTCTAGTCAAAGTATCGAATCCCACAACGCCTAGTAATCCGAGGTCGCGTCGGAGTTCTTCGATTATCAAGGTAATTGCATGGTCAACACCTGAGCGTCCAGCAATGGATGCTGCGTAGTTGAAAGGACGGCCTATAAACACCGCCTTCGCCCCTAACGCCATTGCCTTCATCACGTCAGTGCCTCTTCGAACGCCACTGTCGATCATGACAGGCAACTCGCCGACAGCATCCAGTACTAGGGGAAGTACCTGCAGAGGCGCCACGCTTCCATCTAGCTGCCTGCCGCCATGGTTCGAAACGATAATTGCGTCCACGCCGAGATTTTTCGCGGTGAGCGCGTCCTTAGCATTCAGTATCCCTTTGATTATTAACTGACCTCTCCAGGATTTACGAATTTCAGCGACATGCGTCCAATTTAGATGGCCCCGATCAGCGAAATCACGCAATACGCTCGAGGATAGGATAGGAGCTCCTCGGGTCGCGTAATTGTTCTCAAAGTGTGGCATTCCATGGTGAAACAAAGTGCGCAGGAATGTGCAAACTAACCATCTAGGATGAGTGATCCCTTGCAAAGCAAGCGACAAACTGGGTCGTAGGGGCGTGGAAAATCCGGCCCGGACATTGTTTTCACGGTTTGCTGCTACCGGGGTATCGACAGTGAGAACCAGAGTTTCTACTCCTGCGCTCCGAACGCGATCGATCAAAGCAGCAATCTGTAAGGCATCACCCGGCAGGTAGGCTTGGAACCAAGTCTGCGGTGCTTTGGACATCACCTCTTCGAGCCGTATGAGCGAGGAACCGCTCATGATCGAAGGAATGTTTGCGTTTGCTGCCGCTTCTGCCAAAACCACGTCGCCACGATAGCTAGTCAATGCAGCAATTCCCATGGGCGCAATTCCTACAGGTGCGGCATAAGCTTTGCCGAGGATATTTACCGAGGTGCTTCGCTGTGACACGTCTACAAGCACATTAGGGCAGAAAGCATATTTTGAGAAAGCGGTGCGGTTGAGCGCCGCGGACACGCCATCCTCTACCGCGCCTGCCACGTATGCAAAAAGGGGCTTGGGTAGAACTTTCCGAGCTGCGTGTTCAAAATCTTCAAGGCTGAGGATGTGCCGAATGGAGACTTTCATTTTGAACTCCTCATTTCCCATTTTTTTTCATCCCACCACAAGGCTGGGGAAGATGTGAGAGGACTATAAGATTTCGAAGAAATTGAATAAAGTGAATTAATTAATGATCCATTGTTCGCTTTTACTATCTGTCAAGGGGCGGAGATGACGCTGAAGCAATTAGAAGCTTTCTACTGGGCTGCGACGTGCAGCAGCTTTGCCATCGCTGCTGGACGACTAAATATTACTGTTTCGTCGCTATCCAAGCGCATAGCAGAATTAGAAATGTCATTGGGCACTGAACTGTTCAATCGCACGGCGCGGAGCGCAACGCTCACGACTGTTGGAGAGCAAATGATTCCTCATGCAAAGGATTTGCTGGGGAACGCCGACCAGTTTTTGAGATATGCCAACAGCCAAATGTCGCTATCGGGAAGATGTCGCTTCGGGGTTGGAGAGTTGACGTCTTTAACGTGGATGCCAGACCTGATCGCACAAATACAGGCTTATCACCCGGATTTATTGATAGAGCCTATAGTTGGTGTCGGGCAAGACCTTGAACGCGGATTGGAGGATGGTGAGTTGGATTTCGCGATCATTGCCGGCCCTTCAACGCGGATTTCAATTGCCTCCCACATTATTGGAAAAGCCGAGTTTACGTGGGTAGCTTCTAATGATTTTTCTGAGCAGCCAGCCTCACTGGAGGCAACGGATCTGCCGGACATCACCTTGATCACGTTACCGCAAGGCGCAGGAACTGTGCGATTGATCGATCATTGGCTTTCAAATTTGAGAACGTCCCCAGCACGAATTTTGAGTTGTCAAAACTGGGGAGGCGTTGCAGGTTTGATTCGGAGGGGCTTAGGGGTGGGTTTTTTACCAGAGGCTTGGGCAGAGTCTTTGATTGCTCGAGGACAGATGGTTCACCTGGACAAATTTGCACGATTGAGCCCTCTCCAATATACCTTTCAATGGAGAAGAGACGATTCGCGACCGATGATTCAGAGCATCCGTGAAATAGCTTCGGACACTATCGACTTCCATTCGCCCACTTGTCTAATCTGAGCCTAGTGGATCGGTTACGCATGAACTTAGTCAGGAAACAGCGTCTCAGTGAGACGCGTGGTCTCACCAATCTGACTGAAATTTCACAGGTCAGACCTGCACTTAATCAGCGCATATCAAATTTTTCAGGGTTGGTGAGAGACCGAGCACTTCTGTGGGGTTGGCCTACCCATATCAATACAAGCATCGCGGGTTTAGCTTAGCTGAATTAGCATCAGTACTAGCGCGTGCCCAGGTTCGGCCTTGTGAAAGAATAGTGAATTTTCGGGATGTGCTCTGGGTGGCAGCTCACAGTCAGAGCCGCCCCAGACAAGCGAATATTCGTATTCACTGGTCGTAGACCACTATCGAGTGCCTCTTTTCTTCGGATCTGGAGTAATAATTTCAGCGAATTTTTTAACCTAAATGTTCGCTTTTTCTCAAATAAACAATCAGTTTTTATTCGTGATCTGAGTATTCCTCATGGAACACATGAAAAAAACGAATAATCTATTATGAAAATTTATCGCTAAAATCACTGTGTTGAATCAGGTAAGAATGAAGGATAACTTCAAAAACAATCTGGTAAATCATGGAAAACCGAATCCTGCCTGTAGCAAAAAAAACTGGATTTAGATGGGTCGTCGCTGGGCTCATCTTCTTGATATACACGATCGCGGCAGCAGATAGAGCGAACCTAGGTGTTGCGCTGCCATTCATACGAAAAGAATTTCCAATGACGAACGCTGAGGCGGGCGCATTGATCAGTATGTTTCTGCTGGCATATGCGCTCGCTCAATTGCCTTCAGGATTTGCAGCTAGTCGATTCGGCGTACGCAAAATTTTCTCTTTTTCGATGATTGCCACTTCCATTTTTACGGGATTAGTAGGCACGGTCAGTTCTGTAGTTGCGCTTAAGCTTTATCGAATGGGTTTGGGTTTTGCGGAGGGGCCGCTTCCGGTTGGCATTACATCGACAATTAATAATTGGTTCCCTGCAAGTGAAAAAGGTACTGCTACAGGCATTTTTCTTGCGGCAGTTAAGTTTGGGCCGGTCATCGTACCGCCCATCTGCGTAGCCATAATGGCTGTATGGGGATGGCGAGAAATATTCTATTTCTTCGCTGTGCCAGGCATCATCCTTGCGGTGGTTTGGTATTTTTTAGTCACAAACCATCCATCCGAGAGCCGCTTCGTCAGTGCGGCAGAGCTTGAACACATAACTAATGATACAAATAACAAGATTGAATCAAAGTCCAAAGCCGATGCTCGTTCGTTCGCCGGATTGGACAAATTTATTCGCGCTAAACAGGTCGCTCCTATAGCAACCACACGTGAATTATTCCGATCGTGGAACCTAATGGGATGTGCACTGGGTTATTGCTTTCAGCTAGGGATTTCTAGCGTCTTATTGGCATGGATCCCAACGTATTTGGTCACTGTGAAAAATTACTCGCTCGTTAATATGGGGTTTGTCGCAGCAGCGCCTTGGGTAGGGGCTGTTTGTGGGAACATTCTCGGTGGAATTATCTCGGACAAGCTTCTCGGTAAACGTAGAAAACCAGGGATGTTGATTTCTGCACTGGCTACATCAGGGATGATGTATGCACTCATTAACTCTCCAGATGATCCGGCATTGTATGGGGCACTTCTGTTCATGACCGGACTTTTACTCAGCATCGGGTTTTCCTCTTACATGGTATACCCAATGGGAATGGCGACCAAAAAGACTTTTCCAATAGCTAGTTCGATTGTAAATATGGGAGGGCAGTTAGGAGGCGCAGCTACACCATTTTTGACGGGTCTGCTATTGGACAGCTATGGATGGAACGAGGTATTTCTATTCATGGCTATAAGTTCGTTCATAAGCTTTGTGCTTTTATTGACTATAGCAGAGCCTGTTGCAGTTATGGAAACTCCCGGGTCGAACGCGCCATTTGATCCCGTTACCAATAAGCCCTAAGTGCAGAGAGTATCTTGATTGAATCCAATTGCGGATTGTGCCCGTAGTGGCTCCGAGCCAGAGTTGGTATAGCCCAAGGGGAGGATATTGATGTTGTCGTAGGACAAAGACAATAGCTATTGCCGCTTGTTCACGTAATTTAAGCGTGGACGGTTGTCCTCGAGCACAGGGCATCGTTCGAAAGTCAGCTCCGACTGCGCTCCTGCTCCAAAAAAAATAAGCGTCGAGACACTCGAAACCGCGCCCGGCCAGGGTTGGGTGGGAGCGGATCGAGCGCTATCCAAACATAAGATCTGCGGGAGTGTCCTAACACAGACATTCGCACCTTTGCTTCATCGGTGTGCATTACATGATGACCAATTACATCATCACTCAGCGTATCGACAAGAGGTAGCAACTGCCTCGCTTTCGAGGCCGGTGGTGTTTGGCGAGGCGTACTTCGCGGCAACTCCAATGGATCAAGGGTTACGACTTGCAGGCACTGCCAAGTTTTGCAAAGCAGAAGCCTTGCCAAACATGAAACGTGCGCACATGTTACAGAGTGTTGCCAGACGATACTTGCCCGGTCTGCCTCTAAGGCGAATGATCCTTGGATGGGGGTTAGGCCGTCGCTCCCCGATGGATTTCCAGCGATCGGGCAAGTGAAAAAAGAGCCTGGATTATTCTACGCGTTGGCCATGCCCATAATGGACTGACTACATCCTCTTTTACAGCTTATTGCGTTGCGTTATTAGTTGACTCCTGGGAAGCGCCTATTGATGTAGACCCATTCAATTACAGTCGATTCGAATAAGGAATATAGGATGAAATGCTAACGCCTCAAATAGAATTTTATTGCTTTATAGGTCAGTCTGCCTGTAGTCGTGCGGCGTAGCGCTAATTGCTCTTCCTTTTTTTGTTATAGTCAAGAGGTTTCGGTAGCTAAATATTACTCTGTCACGCCTTAATTTAACTACGGTGCGCGTTCTAGGAACCTGTCATTGTGCAGGTAAATGGGGTCGTGGCGTCTGAGGGTAACCTTGTCGCAACGAAGTGATCTTGACATAAAGCAATACCCGTTCCAAGGGTGCTGAACCTTTGCGGCGATATGTAGCCGTACTTTTAGTAGTTCATCCTTTGCTAGGCCGACGCAGGCGTCATGGGGTAGGTGCCCACCACGTGACTCTGCACCAACTTACCCTTCTTGTGATTGTTTATGCACCGATGCGGAACACTCTCCCAGTCGCCTTCTCGTTTGGAGAAGACCTGTTGATATCTTGGCAACTGGCCTGATCTTAAATTGCGCTAACATCGAGCCGGGCGATTTTTTATGTCTGTGTTACTGCAACGCAAGGATAAACATTGAGACTGAAGGCTGTGTTGTTTGGACTATTAAAGTCTTTCATAGATAAGTGCTAAGTATGCTTGGTGCAGCGATATTAGAGTCACTAGGATTCGCTAAAAATAATAATAACTTGTGAGGTGATGCAAGGTGCTTATTTTAAAAACAAAAGAAAAAGCCGGCTTCGAGAGCTCAGCAATAGGAGAAAATAAACTCATATCCATCGAAGTTACGATCGAAACAGACGCGCCTGCGGCAGACGGCATTAACAACTTGTTAGTCATAACCTCGGCGATATCAGCCCCTAATAGTGTGATGTCGCCATGAGTCGAATGCATTAAAAAGTGGCGGTATCAGCGGAAGAATCAAGTTCATCCAATTTGGTATTGATTTTAATTCCAGCATTGGTTTGTTATGTCCGATGTAAAAAACTAATAATAATTTGAGCGATTTGTATGATTAAAAAAGAGATTGCGGCAACTGTAGCGCTTGGATGTTTTGCGCTGAGCACTAATGCTTTTGCTGATTTTCTAAGTGATAGCAAGGCCACGCTGGGCATGAGAAATTACTACTTCAATAATGACAACCGCGATGGAGTGGCTGCACCTTCAAAAACTGAAGAGTGGGCTCAAGGCTTCATGTTGGATTATAAGTCTGGCTACACCGATGGCACGATAGGGTTTGGTATTGATGCCCTAGGATTAATGGGTGTCACCTTGGACAGCGGTAAAGGGCGACATGTTGGCAGTACCATGATTCCTTCCGAAAGCGACAATCGCGCTGTCGACCAGTGGAGTCGTCTAGGACTGACCGGAAAGGTCAAAATATCCAAGACTGAACTACGCTATGGCACTCTGATTCCGAAACTGCCGATCCTGGTCGCAAACGATGGACGCGTGCTTCCCCAAACCTTCGAAGGGGGACAGATCACATCCGGCGAATTCAAGGATCTGACCCTGATCGGCGGTCGAATTGAACATGCAACGGGCCGCGGTTCGACCGATCAGACGGGGTTGGCTGCAATGGGCGGCACGCGTGAAAGCGACCATTTCGACTTTGGCGGGGGTGATTGGAAGGTCACGAAAGACCTGACTGCTCAGTATTACTACGCGAACCTAGACAACTACTACAATCAGCAGTTTTTTGGCCTTCTCCACACTCTGACTATCGCGGACGACCAATCGCTGAAAACGGATCTGCGCTACTTTAAAACAGACTCATCAGGTAAAAATAGCTCTGGTACATCAGGTTATCGCATCAGTGGTTACACCAAAAATGGCGATGGTGAGATCGACAACCGCACTTGGAGTGCCACGCTGATTTACACTCTGGGTGGTCACGCGATCACTGCTGGTTATCAAAGCGTTTCAGATGGTAGTAGTTTCACTCAACTCAATCAGGGTAGTTTAGCTGGCAAAGGCGCCGGTGGCACCAGCTTATACCTTTATACCGATCGGTTGATACAAAGCTTCAATCGCGCTGGAGAGAGGACGTCATTCGGTCAGTACGCCTATGACTTCGCTGCTATGGGTCTTCCCGGTTTAAAAGCCTCGGTGATGTACCTTTCTGGGGACAACATTAAAACCACATCTGGCGATAATCAGAAGGAGTGGGAAAGGGATATCAGCTTAGACTACATCTTACAGTCGGGTACGTTTAAAGGTGTAGGTCTGGGCTGGCGTAATGGTAAATCAAATAGCGAGGCTTCTCGTGACCAGGATCAAAATCGAGTTACTGTAAGTTACAGCATTCCGCTTATGTGAAAATTTGTTAAGCGAAATATGCACATCTTGAGGTTGTTTGTCTGACAATCTTTGTCTCAACGCTGACTTCTAGTCAGCGTTTTTTTTGTGCGAAAGACATGGTTAGACTACGGTAACTACACCACTGATTCTTGGCCATCGTTTCCTACACAACCGCCAATCTCTAAAGTACGTATCCCCGCAGAGCCATTGACAAGGGCGCACCCTATGCTTAGGAAATGCTGGTCGATCGATTGGCGGACTACAGGAAAATAATTGGCATGTACTCAATGTATGGTTGCTAACTGGTTATTACCAACGACCAAGTGAATCTGCGGCGGACTCTCCTAATGCTAGCGCCGTTATTGGTTAGGTGGTTGCCTTGGCCTTGTTGATCCACTAATACCATAAGCTCTGCCGTAATAGCACACGCAGATTTTCGGATTGTTTTTCTAAAACTGTAACTTCGGTTTCCGTCTATGCAGAAATGCTTCTAAGACTATCTCAACAGCCAATGCTCTCATGGCGGTTAGGCGGCGGAAGCTCAAACCTCCTTTTAGTCAATGGGCCTTACCTTCCTTTTTAAGAGGCTCTAGGCTTTTACTAGGTTGTTATTGTTGAGTTTTAGAGATATTTTCAGATGCCTATGTTCGCTTTTTTTCATGGAGATTCGCTGTGATCACACTCAAACAACTGGAAGCCATTTATTGGATCGTCGAGCTGGGAAGCTTTGAGGCTGCATCCATGAAGCTAAATATGTCTCAGTCGGCGATCTCGAAACGCGTTCAAGAAATGGAGGATGCGTTCGATGTCCAGATATTTGATCGCACGAAACGCAGCGCTAGGTTGACAGAGAAGGGTACAGAATTGTTCGAGTATGCGGCGGACATGTTACGCCAGCGCGACTACCTTTTGGAGCGCATCAGCTCCAAGGAAGTGCTCGTCAGGCGTTTTCGTCTGGGCGTCACCGAGTTGACTGCGCTGACATGGCTTCCCGCTCTGATC
This sequence comes from Pseudomonas sp. AD21, assembly GCF_002878485.1. Taxonomy (NCBI): domain Bacteria; kingdom Pseudomonadati; phylum Pseudomonadota; class Gammaproteobacteria; order Pseudomonadales; family Pseudomonadaceae; genus Pseudomonas; species Pseudomonas sp. AD21. Next base: position 94,194 of record NZ_NQYG01000015.1, on the reverse strand, counting down.
GAAAGTATACGGAAAGCATATCCACTGGTGGTTCTTGAACCTTCTGTAGAGTTAAGTTCCGAGCTCTTCAAGAAATTAGTGGACGACCAGCTCGATCTGATTATCGTACCGGATGTTTTTGACGATGCTAGGTTTGTCGCTACACCACTGCAGGCTGTAGAGAACTCTTGGATGTGCGCACCTCATCTTTACGATGGGAGTGAATCTGTGAATCTGCAAACCTTGGCGGCATTCACTGTACTCACGCAGGGCGGCAGTTCGGGAACAGGTTTAGTGTATGACCGTTGGTTTGCGCAGCATGACGTTCGTTTCAATCGTACGATAATTAGTAACTATCTGGTCGCTCAAGTGGGTTTAACATTATCCGGTATAGGTATCAGCTACCTCCCTAGAGCATGCCTGTCACCTCTGGTCGACCAAGGTTTGCTTAAGGTCATTGAAACACAGCCACGACTTCCTCACGTTCGTTATGCCGCAATTCATCGCGCAGATCGACTTCAAGGGCTAAGCGTAGAGGTAGCCAAGTTGGCCGTGCAATGCTGTAACTTCAGCAGGATGCTTATGCAAGGTAAGACCTAATTTTAACTCATGAAAAAAGGAGATGTTTTGACATCTAAAAATATCGCTAAAAGTATCTCCACCGCTTTCTTAAGATCGACATGCAGCCCCGATGGCTTTTCTCTTTTTGGAGGTTTACATGTCTTTGCCAGGTACTCGCATTCTTTCTTCACCAGCTTTGGCACCCCAAGCGGTCGTAGATGCTTTTCGTGATGTCGTTACCCCACATATCAGCGACAATCTGAACCGCCATATCGGTGCTCGTGGTCTGAATCGTTATAACCGAACCGGCAAGCTGGTCGGTACTGCGCTGACGGTCAAGACGCGCCCAGGCGACAACCTCTATATTTACAAGGCCCTGACAATGATTGAGCCAGGGCATGTGCTTGTAATTGATGCGCAGGGTGATCATAACAACGCGGTAATCGGTGAACTAATCAAGCTTTATGCCGAGCAGCGCGGATGTGTAGGTTTCATTGTTGATGGCGCCATTCGGGACGTCGCAGCTTTCGAACATACGCCTTTGTACGCCCGAAGCGTCGTACATTGCGGCCCCTACAAAACCGGCCCAGGTGAAATTAATGTGCCGGTATCTATCGGCGGCATGATCGTAAATCCTGGCGACATCATTGTTGGTGACGAAGACGGCTTCGTTGCTTTTGCGCAAGAGGATGCGGCTGAAGTCTTGCGCAAGGCCAAGCAGCACGAAGCTCATGAGGAGGAGGTGAAGGCCGAAATAGCTAGCGGTAACGTTTACCAGTCTTGGCTCGATAAAGTGCTGAAGAGCAATGGTTTGGCCAATTGAGGGTAGATATCATGAGCAAGAGTTTTTTATCCCAACGTGTACTTGGCATCGACCCATCTCCTAGCATTGCAGCTAATGCATTGGTAACCCAATTACGTGCGCAAGGCCGTAATATCGTTAACTTCACGATTGGTGAGCCTGACTTGGACACTCCAGATCATATTCTGGACGCCGCTCATAGAGCGATGGCTAACGGTGACACTCATTACACCCCCACTAGCGGCACGTTGGCGTTGCGTAAAGCTATTGTTCAGAAACTTGAGCGTGACAATGGAGTGGGATATTCCCTCGATGAAGTCATCGCGGGCTGTGGTGGTAAGCACATCATCTATCACGCGTTGGCGGCGACTTTAAACGCCGGCGATGAGGTGATCGTTCACACACCATACTGGGTCTCTTATCCTGACATCGCGAGGCTGAACGATGCTACACCGGTGATTATTCCAGGTAATGAGTCCAACGGTTTCAAATTAAAACCTGAGGAGTTGGACGCCGCTATTACTCCGAATACTAAATGGGTTATTCTCAACACACCTAATAATCCAAGTGGTGCAGTCTATAGTGAAGCGGAGTTGGTAGCTCTGGCTGTAATTCTCCGTAAGTACCCTCACGTATTGATCATGTCTGATGAAATTTACGAGCACTTTGTGTACGGGGATGCTAAACATATCTCCTTCGCAAAAGCCGCTCCAGATTTAAAAGATCGAATTCTTATCCTCAACGGGGCTTCCAAAGGTTACGCAATGACCGGTTGGCGTTTGGGGTTCGGTGCAGGCCCTAAGTTTCTCATCGTTGCTATTGCTAAACTCTTATCGCAAACGACCACTTGTCCCAGTTCTATTAGCCAGGCAGCTGCAGTGGCTGCGTTCGCGGGCGATCAAAGCCCTATCGCTAAGATGCGTGAGGTCTACATTGAGCGTCGCCAGCGAATGCTGGATCTACTGAAGGATGTGAAAGGTGTGAGCTGCACGCCACCGGACGGTGCCTTTTATGTCTACGCAAATGTGTCGGGATTAATAGGCCTGAATACGCCTGGTGGCAAGACTATTGAAACTGATACCGACCTTGTGAATTTCCTCCTTGAAGATGAGGGTGTAGCTACTGTAAGTGGAGAGGCTTATGGAATGTCACCTTATGTTCGTTTGAGTTTTGCCAGCGCGATGGATGTGATTGAGGATGGTTGTTCGCGGTTTCGGCGTGCTTGTGAAAAGCTGAGTTAAACAATCCTAAGTATTGTGGACTCTCGCAGGCTCTTTCTGCTAACGCTTAATTGGGCCTGTTATTAGTTACTGCCTATAATAAAATTTATATATCACAGAGGCACTACATGCATAAGTCACGTATTCCATTAGTACTGCAAATTATGATTGGTTTGTTTGCTGGTATTGTTGTGGGTGCTCTTCTACATCAGTATCCAGAGTTACGACCGTGGCTGATTGGCAACGTATTGCAACCCGCCGGTGATATTTTTATTCGACTTATGAAAATGATAGTGGTTCCGATTGTGTTCGCATGCATGGTCGTCGGTATTGCAGGTAATGGCGATGGTAAGTCATTAGGTCGAATTGGAACAAAAACAATTTTGTATTTTTTTGCAGTTACTACTTTGGCAATTATCGTAGGCCTGATAATTGGTAATATCCTCCAGCCCGGAGCTGGGACTGATCTTGCAAGTTTGAAAGCTGTTGAAGTTAACGTAGCCCAGGGTGCAACCAGTCATGGCTTTGCACAGGTATTAGTGAACATAATTCCTGACAATATCGTTGACGCCATGGCGAAAGGGAGTCTACTGCCTGTTCTGTTTTTCGCGGTAATGTTTGGGTTCGGAGTTTCTAAACTTGATGAAGAAAGGAAAAAGCCCCTTGTAGATACTCTGCGCGCAGTCTCCGAGGCTATGTTCAAGGTTACATCTATGATCATGGCTTACTCGCCAATTGGTGTTTTCGGAATGATAGCAGTGACGGTGGCTAATTTTGGCTTTAGCTCCTTGTTTCCACTGCTTAAACTTATTATGGTTAGTTACATTGCAATACTTTTTTTTGCAATTGTAGTTCTTGGTGGTATCGCGCGATTTGCAGGAATCAATTTATTTGCGTTGATCAGACATATCAAGGACGAACTAATTCTGGCTTTCTCTAGTGCCAGCTCTGCCGCGGTCATGCCACAGTTGATGGTTAAGCTTGAAACGTTTGGTGCGTCACGGTCTCTTGTAAGCTTCGTGGTGCCTATAGGCTACTCTTTCAATCTCGATGGAGCGTCACTGTTTTTAGGCATTGGTACACTTTTTGTAGCCCAATTGTATGGAATTGATTTGACTTTATCCCATCAGGCATTGTTGGTGGTAACAATGGTTCTTACTTCAAAAGGTGCAGCAGGTGTACCGGGTTTCATGTTTGTAATCTTGTCTGCCACTCTTGCAAGCGCAGGTCTTCCCTTGGAGGGGATTGCATTTATTGCTGGCGTTTACCGCCTTATGGATATGCCCACAACTGCTCTAAATGTACTGGGTAATGCTCTTGCTCCATTAGTGATTTCCAAATGGGAAGAGCGTCGTAATCCCTTAAAAGAAGAATGTAATTTTCAACGTTAATGTCACAAGGTGTTTTATAGATAGAGGTTGACTCAACAGTTGAAGCTTGAATTTTCAGGCTTCAACGTTTTGGCGCAAAAGAAGTTTTTGCGTTCTTAAGTGTGTCGGAATATCGTTTGTTAATGATGCTTAGCCACTACAACTTAAAAGGCCGGCGATAATAATGAATTTGCGCTTTTCTCATAAAATAATGCTGGTCACTTCGGTGGTTGTGTCAATAGCATTCGCTGCATTTGCCAGCTTTAATTCGTATATTCAAAAAGAAAACATACGAAATAGCCTAGAAGCATCACTGGTAGAAGTAGGAAAGCTCACGGCGGAAAATATTTCTTATTGGATAGATGCGCGCGTCAAGCTGATTGACTCTGCCGTTCAGAGTGCGGAAAAAAACAGCAGTGACGACGCATTGCAATCTTTGCTAGAGCAAAAAATATTTAAGGACGTTTTTGATAAGATTTATTACGGTGAAGAAAGTCGCAAGTTTACTATTAGGCCGATCCAGATTATGCCTGCTGGCTATAATCCTAGCTCCAGACCCTGGTACCAAGCGGCTGCCAATGCAGGTTATACAGTACTTACACCACCATACATATTTTCCACGACAGGGACTCTCGGGGTTACCGTTGCGGCGCCTCTAATGCGCAACAATAAGCTATCGGGTGTGCTAGCGGGTGATCTTGCACTTTCGACTCTGGTGAGAATCATCACTTCCCTGAATGCTGGTGGTCTGGGTGAGGCCTTATTAGTTGATGAAGAAGGTAAGGTCTTGGTGAGTCCCAGGCCAGATGAAACGTTGAGGAATATCAAAGAGGTGTTCCCGAAGAATACTCCTACTGTTGCGCCTGGGTTTAGTAATACTGAGCGCCTTGGGCGTTCCCAAATTGTGCTCTTCACTCCAATTAAAGGTGTCGAATCCATTAAGTGGTATTTGGTGTTATCCATTGACGCTGAAAAGGCTTTTGCTCCTGTCGGTCGATCCCGCGATATCGCTCTAATCGCCGCGTTAGTCGCCGTCGTAGTAATCATAGTTACACTTGGACTGTTGATGAGTGCATTACTGGCTCCTTTGCGCGTACTTACTCGTGCAATGGGTGACATTGCGGAGGGTGAGGGGGATCTTACACAACGATTGCCTCAACGCAGCAGAGACGAATTTGGTTTGTTAGCAAATGCATTTAATCGATTTATCGAGCGCATACACGGCTCAATTCATGAGGTGTCTCACAGTACAGCTTTGCTCTATGATGTGAGCAGAAAGGTGCTATCTGCTTCAACTGAATCTATTCAGCAATCGGACGCTCAAGCGTTGAGAACAAACAGCATTGCAACGGCTATAAATGAATTAGGCGCGTCTGCTCATGAGATTGCCGAGAATGCAGCGCACGCTTCCGGGGATGTATCTCTAGCACGAGAGCAAGCTGAGTCAGGTAGGAATGTACTCAACCAAGCTTTAGATTCGATGCAAAATCTTTCGCGTAAAATTGCTTTATCCTGTGATCATATAGAGGCATTAGACAGCAAGACCGCAAGTATCGGCCTTATCCTTGATGTGATTCGGGGAATATCTGAGCAGACTAATTTGTTGGCGCTTAACGCGGCTATTGAAGCTGCGCGCGCTGGCGAAGCCGGAAGAGGATTTGCTGTCGTCGCCGATGAAGTAAGAAGCCTTGCACAGCGCACTCAGAGTTCAGCTCAGCAGATTCAGCAGATGATCGAGGAGCTCCAAAAAGGGTCTCGCGAAGCAGTGACTCTGATGATCGAGAGTCAGCGTCAAAGTGCAGGAAGCATTGAGGTCGCTGAAAAGGCGGGTGTTAGCCTTGGCAGCGTAACGTCTAGAATCGGTCAGATTGACGATCAAAACCAGTCGATAGCCGCCGCGACGGAAGAGCAGAGTTCTGTCGTCGAAGCACTGAATGTAGATGTAACCGACATCAATACACTTATCGATAAAGGTGTAAGCAATCTGCGCTCAACTCTTGACGCCTGTAGGTCGCTGGAGGGTGAAGCCCTGAGACTTCAACAAATCGTGTCGGGCTTCAAAATCTAGTGGGGCAACATGCTTCCGACGTGTGGATATTACTGTTTTGATGTATTGGCGCACTACGAATGCGACCAGAATACTAACAAAATGAGAGCCCATCATCGGCAACAGCTACCCTTAATCAAAGTTCGACGCTTTGGAAATGCTTTGGAGTGATCAATGCCCCTAACGATGCCCATGATCAAGCGCCTTGGCCCTCAAGTACTCGAATTTCAGTCGAGAGAGGCGCGTGCGGATATAGAAACCCAGCATGTATTTTGGCAAATCGATGAGATCAGTCTTTCGTGGCCTGGGGTGTTGGAAACCATTCCAGGGCTCAACTCATTGTCGATTTACTTTGATTCGCCTGGTGCCTTGGAGTCCGCACAGAAACAGCTACCTTTATTGTGGAAAAAATGTGTGCAACGGGCGAGGACAAGAGTTGTTTCCACGATAACATTGGAGGTCTCCTATGGAGGTCTTGGTGCTCCGTACTTACGCCAAGTGGCGAAACAAGCCAGAATGAGTGTGGATCAATGGGTTGATCTACACGTACGCAGCACCTACACCGTGGTCAACGTTGGCACTCACCCGGGTTTGGCATGCTTGGGAGAGCTGGAACCTGATTTGCAAACATCTGTCTGGACAACATTTAGGCAGCCGGTCTACGCCGGTGGTGTCGCGGTTAATGAGTCTTGTACGGCCATTGCAGCTTCAACCTTGCCGGTTGGTTGGAATTTGGTTGGCGTCATCAGCAAAGCTATATTCCAAGGCGAAACGGAGGCACTGCCATCGTTACAGCCGGGCGACAGGGTGCGTTTTGAGTGTATTTCGCGGTGATCAGCGCTACAGCGGAATGAGGCAGAAACTCGTGGTTGCGTGACTCAGGTAGGGGCAGGATTCTGTCTGTGGGTTAGAGAGCTGAATGCTTATATCAGCTTGACGCGCTTGTCATGCAACAAGTGTCGATTTACTAAAGAGCGAATCAGCGCGAAGCACTTCGTGAGCGCCAAGAACAAATCACAATTTAACGAGCGCTTAAGAATACCTACTGATTTTGGCAGAATAACCAGATTCCACGCGCTGAGATTCTCGATTGAGCAAAAAAGTTTTAGCTTTCTGCGATGCTCATTAAGGTGGCATACGTAAGCGGTTCTGTAGAGAGTGATTCCAGGTAGACATAGAAGGGTGTTGCCGTTGAAGAGTTTTGCCAGGGGAGCCTTGGTTCGCTCAGCGGGGGGAGATGCAATAGTTTCCTGGAGGCGACCGTTGTGCTTGGTTTGCTTGGGGTGTCCATCAGTCCAGCTTCGCTGGCAACACCCGTGTCAACAGGTGAGACTTGAAAATGTTAGCCATCACTAGCGAAGGTTCACTCAGGCGTTCTCCTTTGAGCGTTGCGATACCGATATCTCTCACTATTTCAGGTTCGGTAAGGTGGAGAATTCTAAGTTGCGGCGGCATCCTGGTCGGCACTGCAAGTCTTGGCACTATACCCACACCAAGGCCCGAAGCAGCAAGGTCAACAAGCGTGGCAGCCTGTTTAACGCTACAGGCAATGTTCAATGGGCGGCCTGGTGTTTCAAGAAGCTCAGTCAACAAAAACGATGCTTCTTTTTCGTGATACACAGCTGTAATTGGCATTCCCTGCATAACTAGAATCGGCAGGCGAGTTAAACAGTCAAGGCTGAGCGGTTGCATGATATCAGGGAAATGATCTCCCGAAGCAAGCGCTACCAATGGTTCGCGCAATAAATGGGTAAAAGAGAAGTCGGATTTGTCCTGAACAATTGGCGTAATACCGAAGTCTATTTCTCGATCTTTGATAGCGGTTAATAGATCATTTGAAGTCAGCTCTTGAACATGAATTGAAATCTTTGGTAGAACACTGCGAAATTCAGCTAATACAGACGCCAAGAAGGTTGCGGCAACTGTGGGTGCGCAACCAAACACTACTCTGCCACGCCTTCTCTCAGCGGCTACGCGCGTTTCTAATATCCCATCTTCAAGACGGCGGATGGAGTCCTGCACGCACTCGAGAAGTACAGCTCCATCGGGTGTGGGTGTGACATTACGGGTTGTTCGATCGAGCAGCTTTAGTCCAACCTGTCCCTCGAGCTCTCCAATTTGCATACTAATAGCGGATGTCGTACGTCCTAGCTCTTCCGCTGCGCGACTGAAGCTGCGGAGTTGGGCGACACGCGCAAATGTATGTAAGAGTTTAAGATTTACGTTCATGGCATTCTCTGCTCCGGTATTTCTTTACTGTACCAGAGGCTCGGGCCTATGTGGGATAAAGTCGCCCAAGCGGCGTAGTGGGGAAATATTGATTAAGCTCTATTCCCTAAAAAATGCTAAAGCCATCAGTAGTAATATCTTGGTGGAATTTTAAGCGGTTTATCGTTACTCGACACGGGGGTATGCGCTTTGTGGGTAGGCGTTCTGCACATGAGTATGCACCACTCTAGATTTCTCCTGCCTGTTGAAGCACCGATGCAGGGCTCTGTCAGAGTCGCCTTCTCGTTTGGAGAAGACCGGTTGATATCTTGGCAACTGACGTCAACTCCAGTTGCGCTAATATCGCTCGCGGCCCTCGCGGCCTTAGTTTTCTGAAAACGCCGCCCCCTAAAATTCAAGATTTAATGAAAAGGAGAAGCTGGAGTAATTGGAAGTTAAATGTGCTCAGGAGTAATTGATGGGCATACTTGGTGAAGCTATGTCGGAATGGTTAAGCTCGCCTACTCATAATAATAATTTTTGAGGTGATGCAAGGTGGTTAAGTTCAAAACAAAAGAAGCAAACCTGCGTCGTGAACTTAGTAACAGACACATACAATTGATGTCCATCGGTGGTGCGATTGGTACCGGATTGTTCATGGGGGCTGGGAAGACGATCTCAGTGTCAGGAACCTCAATACTACTAACCTACGCCATCATCGGCTTTTTCATGTTTTTCATGATGCGCGCGATGGGTGAGATTCTACTCTCTAATCTGAAATTTCGATCTTTTTCAGATTTTTGTGGTCATTACATAGGCCCTTGGGCAGGATTTTTTATTGGCTGGGCTTATTGGTTGATATGGGTGGTGGTAGCGATTGCTGATTGCGCTGTAATAGGCGGCTATCTCAAATTCTGGTATCCAGAGTTACCTACATGGATACCAGCGTTATTAGTATTAGCTACTCTGTTTACTTTGAATCTTGTCGCTGTCCGTTTGTTCGGGGAGATGGAGTTTTGGTTCGCCATCATTAAGGTTCTAGCCATTGTTGGTCTTATCGTGACTGGGGCTTTTCTGATTGGAGTGGGTTACATATCCCCAAACGGTGTGGAAGCCTCTGTCGCGCACTTGGTTGAGCGAGGTGTTGTGTTTCCACATGGAATAACCGGCTTCTTTGCAGGCTTCCAAATCGCAATATTTTCATTCGTGGGTGTAGAGTTGATCGGGACTACTGCTGCGGAGACCAAGAATCCGGAGCGCACCCTTCCTCGAGCGATAAATGCTGTACCCATGCGAGTGCTGATTTTTTATGTGTTGTCGCTTGGTTGTATTATTTCAGTGTCTTCCTGGGCTCATATTGACCCTGCAAAAAGCCCATTCGTACAGCTATTTGTTCTTGCAGGATTACCTGCGGCAGCCGGAATCATCAATTTGGTGGTCATAACCTCGGCAATGTCAGCCGCTAACAGTGGGGTGTTCGCCACGAGCCGAATGCTTTACGGAATGGCTGCTTCAGGCCAGGGTTCAAGCTTGTTTCACAAGCTGTCCAAAGCCTCTGTTCCTGTGCGAGGTCTTGTATTCTCTACTCTTTGCATGTTGTCCGGGCTTTCGGTGCTGTTTATCATGCCAGATGTCATGGATGCCTTTGTCATGCTTTCCACTGTTACGGCAATTTTGATTATTTTTGTCTGGGGCATGATTTTTGTCGCTTATCTTCTCTATCGACGTCAGAGCCCAGAACTTCACGACGCGTCAGAATTCAGGATGCCTGGCGGCATACCTATGGCTTGGTGTGGATTGTTCTTTTTCGGTTTCATCCTTGTTCTGCTGTCGTTGGAGAAAGACACTGCGCGAGCATTGACGGTAATGCCGCTGTGGTTCATTGTTTTGACTATCGCTTATAGAGTACGCATCAAGAAGGCGGCGTTAATGCCCACGACGTCGTCTGGCACAATTCGCTGAGATAACAGGGCGATTGAGAAAAGCCGATATTCTTCATTGAGGGGGCGGCATGTTCCGGCTATTGGGGTTGTATTAAGACCAATATTGTTAGCCATTGATGATGACGGCGATTGTGATGGGGGCCACACTCGCGCCGGCAAAAAGTCCAGCCCCCAGAAGCTTCGAAACGTATTTAATCCAACTCCGCCACTAAATGCGCTACCAATTTCTCTACAGACACCGAAAACTCCTCCTCTCGACAGCACACATACATCTGCCTTACAGCCCACGTATCGGATAAAGGGATGAGCCGCAGGTTCAGCTCGCCCGCAAAAGTCTGCGCTGCGATCTTGGGCAGAATTCCGATGCCGAGGCCGGCTTCAATCATCTTGCACACTGCCTCAAAGCTTTTTACTTGCACTCTCAAGCGCAATTTTTTGCCTTCCGCTTCAGCTGCCTTCTCAAGTAGTTTGAGCATGGCGGTGTTGCTTTCAAGAACAACCAAGTCAGCGTCAATCAAGTCGGCAAGACATAGCCGGCGGACACCCATCGCAGTGTCCTGGGGCATAACAGCCACCAAACTATCAGCCTTGTAGGGGATGAATCTGAGTCCTTCTCGATCCGGAGAATCGGTGAACACCACGCCGACGTCAGCGTGACCGTCAACGATTGCTTGCAGAATCTCGCTACTCAACCGTTCGGTGACTTCTACCCGGACGCTAGGAAAAGCGCTGGCAAATTTGGCGATTGCGCTGGGCAAATACTGGGTCAAGGCCGATGTGTTCGCATACAGCCGAACCATGCCTTTTACCCCTCTCGCATAGTCAGACATATTTGTTTTGAGTCGATCCGCTTCGTTGAGGAGCCTACGAGCGTGCGCTGCGAGAGCAAGGCCAGCTGGAGTAGGGGACACCCCCCTTTGACCTCGATCCAGCAATTTGACGTCCAGATCATTCTCAAGCAATGCGATGCGTCGACTCGCCGCAGATAGCGCGATATGGGACAACTCTGCTGCTTTGGACAGGCTTCCGTTGTCGACCGTCCTGAGAAAAAGGGCCAGAGATACGAGGTCAGGGAGCATGGGTTCTCCAAGTTATGAGCAGAGGTTGAGTATCAGTTTGGCTTCTCCATATTAGAAGGGATGTTGCCATTTTACTAATGATTGACACAAGTCAAATAGCAGTAGAATCGTGGCCTAGGTTGCAGAGGAACACCGGCTTGCTGGGCATGCGCCGACAACGATAGGTTTATCAGGAGTATGACAATGAAAAAAATCGGCATGGTAGGTATCGGCCTGATGGGCCATGGCATCGCAATGAATATCCAGAAGCACGGATACTCGCTGGTGCTGTTCGAGCATTCGGGTAACCAGCCGCTCGACACACTGATCGAGCGTGGGGCAACCTCCTGTAACAGTCTGTCGGATCTGGCCTCGCAAGTTGATGCGGTTCTGCTCTGTGTGACTGGCAGCCCCCAAGTCGAACACGTTCTATTCACCGAAGGTGGGCTGCTGGAAGGAATCAAACCTGGCACCCTCATTATCGACTGCTCAACTGCCATCCCTTCTTCCACCCAGCGAATCGCAGTGGACGTCGAGAAGCGCGGGGGCTACTTCATTGATGCCCCGATGACCCGCACTCCCAAGGAGGCTGCTGAAGGGCGATTGAATCTCACGGTAGGTGGGCGTCAGGACTTGTACGAAATGGCGCTCCCGCTTCTGCAAACCTTTACTGAAAAGGTGGTGTACACCGGCGCTGTTGGATCAGGGCATCAACTCAAGTTGATTCACAACTTCGTCTCGCTCGGCTTCTCAGCCGTGCTTGCAGAAGCCGCAGCCTGCGCAAAACAGGCTGGCATTTCCCCAGAGGTTTTTCTGGAAGTCGTCGGAAGCGGCGGGGGCAACAGCACGGTACTCGAGCGATTCCGTCCGTTCTTAGCAAATGGCGATGAGAATAGCTTCCGCTTCTACATCGCCAACGCGTTGAAGGACATGGGCTATTACACAGCGATGGCCAGTGACATGGGTGTGTATCAAAGAAACGCTGAGTCGGTACGCAAAACCTATGAGATAGCAAACGATCTGGCCGCCCCAAACGCCACAGTTCCCGAATTGGTGACGCTCCTTTCCAACGACCGCGCCCAAGCCAACTGAAGTGACACACCTACGTTAGGCGTCGCGCGGTGTTTCGCCCAAGCGCTTTACATAAGCTCTGATGGAGTCATCGATGAAGAATGCAGCAGCGGAAGTTCGGCCACTCGACGGCCTGACTGTGGTAAGTCTGGAACACGCAATCGCAGCCCCCTTTTGCACGCGGCAACTTGCAGATCTCGGCGCGAGGGTCATCAAAATTGAGCGGCCTGGCGTGGGGGACTTCGCGCGAGCCTACGACACCCGAGCCGCAGGTCTGTCTTCGCATTTCGTGTGGACGAATAGATCCAAAGAAAGCTTGACGTTGGATCTCAAAAAAGATGCGGCGATAGAAATTCTGTTCGAGCTGCTCGAGACTGCGGACGTGCTAGTTCAGAACCTGGCCCCGGGTTCTGCCGAGCGTATGGGATTGTCTTTCGAAGAGCTTCATTCTCGCTTCCCCCAACTGATCATTTGCAATATTTCGGGTTACGGCAAAGGCGGGCCCTATGAAACCAAAAAAGCTTACGACCTGCTGATTCAAAGCGAGGGTGGTTTTCTTTCGGTGACGGGCGGGCCTGGAGAGGATGAGATCGCCAAGGCGGGTTGTTCCATTGCCGACATCGCCGCCGGCATGTACGCCTTTTCGAGCATTCAGTCAGCGTTACTCCTACGCCAGAAAACTGGTACTGGCAGCAACATTGACGTCAGCATGCTCGAGAGTTTAGTGGAGTGGATGGGCTACCCGTTGTACTACGCCTATCAGGATGCTCCTCAGCCGCCGCGTGCGGGTGCTTCTCATTCTACCATCTACCCCTATGGGCCTTTTCCTGTTGGAGACGGTCAGACGGTAATGCTGGGGTTGCAGAACGAGCGTGAGTGGACAAACTTCTGCGATCACGTTCTGCTGCAGCCGAACCTAGCCGGCGATGAGCGCTTCTCGGCCAATGCCCAGCGCTCTAAACATCGTGATATTTTGCGCGCACTCATTGTCGAGTCATTCAGTGTTCTGACTGTCGATGAGGTGATCGCTAGACTTGACCGCGCGCAAATTGCCAATGCCAAGGTCAATGACATGCATGACGTCTGGAATCATCCTCAGTTGAAGGCGCGAGATCGCTGGATGGAGGTTGACAGCCCTGTCGGAAACCTGCCGGCGCTCTTGCCGCCTGGTGCTAACAGCGCGTTCCGCGCCCGTATGGATGCAATCCCTTCGTTGGGGGGGCACACCGAGGCGATACTACGCTCGCTTGGTCGTAGCGCGGACGACATCGAGCAGCTTAAAGCCAAGGGGGCTGTATGACCGATCGTATTCGCCCGGTTCGATCGGCACTATTTGTTCCGGGCAGCAAGCCGGAGCGATTCGACAAGGCCCTTGCCACCGGTGCTGACCGTGTGATCGTCGACTTCGAGGATGCCGTTGAAGAAGCGCTCAAAGCTGAGGCCCGAAACCATCTGGAAAACTATTTGGCAAGTCGCCCCCAGACGCAGGTCGTTGTGCGAGTCAACGCGGTAGACCACCCTCAACATCAAGCAGATGTTGCTTTCTGCAAAGCTACACCGGGAGTTTGTGCGGTTATGCTGCCAAAGGTGGAAAGCTCCGAACAGTTGCGGAGTCTGCAATCACTTCAAAAGCCTCTATGGCCATTGATTGAGAGCGCTCAAGGCATTTTGATTATGACCGAACTAGCGCGAGTTTCCCGGGTAGAACGGCTGACTTTCGGTGCTCTGGATCTTGGAGTAGACCTTGGAATAACCATTGGGAGTAATGCTGCGAATAAGGTATTAGACAATGTTCGCTATAGCCTCATTCTAGCTTCGGTGAGTGCTGGCTTAGCGAAGCCTCTTGATACAGTGTTCGCCGATATTTCCGATTTACAGGGATTGCAGCAAATGGCGCGAGACGGTCGGAATATGGGTTTTGGGGGGATGCTGTGCATTCACCCGACTCAGGTCGCCGCTGTAGAACTGATCTATGCACCTTCCGAAGCAGAAATTGAATGGGCGAGGAAAGTTTTAGCTGCGGCAGCCATGAAGACTGCTGGTGCATTTCGTCTAGAAGGCAGAATGGTAGATGCTCCGGTAATTTTGCAAGCCAAACGCCTAATTGCCGAGCTTTAGTGATCTAGGCCTCATTCACTCACCTACAGCTTTTACTTTGGAAGCCCCACGCGCTAAGTCATATTGGTATCGGGATAACGGGCACTGTTTTCACTCTCTTTTCTCATTACCCAATGTCGGCCTTTCGCTGATTCGATTTGAGGATGGTCGGCCTTATTTCAGCTGATTTAGGAATAATTTCCATCTCGGCTGCCACCATCAATATGGAGGGGACGCACGAAAAAGTCAGTACGGGCCTAAATAGTACTCCCTGACGACTGCCCACGACTGTTCGCTCAGGGAGTTATGTGACAACTCCAAGCAAGCGCCATAGCAAAGCATAAAAGTGCCTACTAGATTGATATAGCTCATTTACCCAATCATCAGTTCGCAATCTTGGATACCCTCTATCCTCTTGCTTGTAGGGTCAGCAGGTCATAGGCCGCAGGTCAGGCGAGCGGCAAGTCCACACTACTTTTAATTCCCCCCCCAAAAAACTCCGATTATCACTCCAATTCACCGAGCTTCGCCGGAGGGCGCAATTCAGACGGGATTCAGCGCTTGTCTGCCTCATTACATGCTCAGAAAAATGCATTGATTTGTTAAGGTTTATTGAACAATATTTAAGAATATTAAGATTGTCTTAACTATTGCCCCCTCCTATTATCTATGAATGCGCCAATGAAGTGGGGCGAAGGGAAGGGGGTTGTGGCACGCAAGCAGCCGTAATGCCTCCTCGTAATCATTGATCATAGCTCGACGCATTATGTCTTAAGTGAACTTGAGGCTCTCGCACTTCCGACATTGTTGTTCATTGCCAATGTAGGTGCCAATGGAACTTGCAGAGCCTGGCGAGAAAATATTATTCCCAATAGGTTGGTACCGGGAAAGGGTGAGCCATATTCAGCCGTTCCTTATTAATAGAGTGGAGGAACAATGAAGCCGCTTGAAGGGTTGAAAATTGTTAGCATCGAACATTTCGCGGCAGGGCCCTATGGTTCTATGCACCTAGCTGATTTGGGGGCAACTGTGATCAAGATCGAGAACGTTAAAAGTGATGGTGATCCGGCTAGGCGTATGGGCCCTTATTTCATTGGGGACAATGACAGTCTCGTGTTTCAAGGATGGAATACATGTAAACAAAGCATCGCCCTCGATCTGAAAAAACCTGAAGATTGGTGTGCGTTCGAAAGTGTGGTTCGCTCGGCTGATGCTGTAATGAATAATTTGCGAGGTGATCAGCCTGCCAAGCTTGGACTTGATTACGATCGGCTTAAACATCTCAATAAATCCATTGTTTGCCTGCACATTTCTGCATACGGACGAAATAATTCTCGTGCTGCTTGGCCGGGCTACGACTATTTGATGCAAGCCGAGGCTGGTCTGATGCATCTGACTGGCGACCCTAGTGCTGATCCCACTAGGTTTGGCGTTTCTATCATCGACTTCATGACAGGCACGATGGGGGTCATGGGGCTTCTCGCTGGCATCATTAAAGCTAAGGCCTCGGGGGAAGGCAGCGATGTCGATATCAGTCTGTTCGATGTTGCATTGCACCAACTTGGCTATGTTGGCACCTGGTACCTGAACGAGGGGCTCGAATCGAGCCGTGTGCCACGTGGATCCCACATGTCGATTTCGCCTGTTCAGACGTTCACCACTGCTGACGGCTGGATCTACGTAATGTGTATGACCGAACAATTCTGGCAGCTTCTACTAAATAAACTTGATCGCCAGGATCTTGCGACGGATCCCCGCTTCAGTGATCAGAATCAACGATCCCGCAACCGGGATGCGCTGACTGAGGTGCTTGATCAGGAGTTTGCGTGTAGTCCGACCCAGCACTGGCTTTCGCTGTTCGAAGGGATACTGCCGATCGCGCCGATCTGTACGGTAAAAGAAGCTTTGGACAACCCCTTTGTCGAGGAGGTGGAAATGATTTCGGAAGTCCCCCACCCCATGCTCCCGACACTGCGACTGCTCGCGAATCCACTTCGTTTCAATGGTGTGAGGCCGCGGCAGCGGGTCGGAAGCGCTTTGGGTGCCGATAACAGAAGCGTCTTCCCGCGCGAGAAGCTAACAGTAGGCGACGATATTCCGACGTAGCAGGCAGTGCTGCCTACACGTACCGGTTAAACGAATGATGAACACGACATGAGCGAGATCATGATGCAAAGTACATTCGCAGTTCCAAAACCATTGAACTTGATCAACGGAAAATGGGTACCTTCGCACACGGGCCGAGTCCTCCCGGTAATATCGCCGATTGATGGCATTCCATTTTCCGATATTGCCGACAGCGACGAACGGGATCTTGATGAGGCGGTGATTGCGGCACGCAAGGCTTTTGAGTCGGGGCCGTGGGCAATATTCACGGCGACTGAGCGCGGGCGCTTAATGGCCAAATTGGCGGCGCGCATCTTGGAGGAAGTAGAACCTCTAGCTCAGCTTGAGACGAAGGACAACGGGAAGCCAATCAAGCAGGCCAGAACTGACATGATAATGGCTGCTCGTTACTTCGAGTTCTACGGCGGGGCGGCAGACAAGTTCCACGGTGAAGTCATTCCATTCCTTCAGGGCTATGACGTGGGCATGCATCGAGAGCCTCATGGCGTCGTCGGGGTGATCCTGCCGTGGAACTACCCAGCTCAGCAAATTGGCCGGTCTATTGCCCCCGCATTGGCGATGGGCAACACAGTGGTGTTGAAACCCTCGGAGGATGCTTGCCTGAGTGGTTTGAGGATTGCACAGCTGGCGCTTGAAGTCGGCTTCCCGGCAGGAGTGTTCAATGTGGTGACGGGGCGCGGAGACGTGGTTGGCAAAGCCCTGACTGAGCACCGTGGAGTTGATTTCATCTCCTTTACCGGCTCCCCCGAAGTCGGCACGATGATTCAGATCGCGGCGGCAAAAAACTATGTAGGCTGTACGTTGGAGCTAGGCGGCAAATCTCCGCAACTGGTTTTCGAAGATGCTGATCTTGACGCTGCACTTCCAGTCTTGGTGAACGCGTTGATCCAGAATGCTGGGCAAACCTGTTCTGCTGGCAGTCGGGTGCTGATCCAACGCTCGATTTACGATCAAGTCGTGGAAAAACTGAAGGCACGATTTGAAGCTGTGGACGTCGGTACCCCAGGTGATGATGCAATCATGGGGCCTGTAATCTCGGCGAAGCAGAAACAGCGAGTTGAGAGCTACATTTCCGAGGCTGATCAACCCCTTATCGCCAGCGGATGCATCAGCGAGTGTGCACCTGCCGGGGGCTTCTATGTAGCTCCGGTATTATTCGGCCCCTGTGACCCAAACTCCAAAATCGCCCAGGAGGAAATTTTTGGGCCTGTACTTTGCGTCATTCCTTTCGAAAACGAGGCAGAGGCTATCGCCATTGCGAATGGAACCGACTACGGGTTAGTGGCATCGGTTTGGACGCGCGACGGCGCCCGACAAAAACGGGTCGCTAAAGCCCTTCATTGTGGTCAGGTCTTCATCAACAATTATGGCGCAGCGGGTGGCGTCGAATTGCCGTTTGGGGGCGTTCGCAAGTCGGGTCATGGCAGGGAAAAAGGCATCATCGCTCTGCACGAGTTTTCTCGCATCAAGACTGTGGTCAACTATTTCGGCGATTGATCTGTCCCTCATGGACTTCCACTCCGGCCGCTACAGAATGTGACGGCCGGAACACGAAAAATAAGGAGAAAGCTTTTGAAGATAGCTGTCATGGGGGCTGGCGCGGTAGGCTGTTATTACGGCGCCATGCTTGCGCTTGCAGGTCACCAAGTCGTGCTCGTAGGTAGGCCCGCGTTTGTCGAAGCAGTCTCCGAAAATGGCTTGGTTCTTGAGAAAGAAGGCAAGCGGTTAACGGTTGAAGTCCAGGCAAGCACTGATCCCGCGATCGTGCATGGTGCTGACGTAGTTTTGGTATGCGTCAAGTCAGGTGATACCGAGCACGCTGGACGTGAAATTGCGCCACACCTCCTTGCGACCGCTCGCGTACTTAGCCTGCAGAACGGCGTCTCCAATGCACGTACGCTCTCCGCCATTTTGGGGCGTGAAGTGCTCCCCGTCGTGGTGTATGTAGCTAGCAGAATGAATGGAGCGGGGGTAGTCCGTCACGAAGGGCGTGGAGAGCTCGAACTCTCTGAGCATGGTACATCCGAAGTCATTACCTTGCTAAATCATGCTGGCATCGGAACCAAAGCGTCACCCGATGTCCTGCAGTCTCTCTGGTCGAAGCTCATCGTCAATTGCGCCATAAATCCCCTGTCTGCACTTATGCGTTTGCCCTACGGAAAAATGGTTGAGCAGGACGGCATTCCTCATCTGATGGAGGGTATTGCCCTGGAGGCCTTGCGAGTTGCCGAGGCGGAGGGGGTAACCGTGGATCTCAAAGTGTTCGATATCATCCGTAGCATCCCTGTGACAATGGCTGGCCAATACTCATCGACTGCGCAAGACTTGATGAATGGGAAGCTTACAGAGATAGATTTCCTGAACGGGGAGGTTGTTAGACTGGCCGCTAAACATGGATTGGATGCTCCCATCAATCGGACATTGACGTTGCTCGTTAAGAATGCGGAGAACGCCGCCACCGGCGTTACGAAATTGGAGAGAGGATTACTATGAACGTCCAGCACATCGCTGCTTTTTCGGACGGTCTCAAAGGGGGTAATCCAGCTGGCGTGGTCATCTGCGATCAGATGCCGAGCACTGCTGAAATGCAAGCAGTGGCAGCTAAAGTCGGTTACTCCGAAACCGTTTTCGCGGAACCAGTGAAAGCAGGCTGGAGAGTGCGTTATTTTTCGCCGACCACGGAAGTGGACTTTTGCGGCCATGCAACCATCGCATTGGGGGCAGCCTTGGCTCGATACAAAGGTGAGGGCACGTTCGCACTTCAGCTTAATAACGCGCAGATCACGGTTGACGGTTATATGAATGGCTTGGTAGCTGGCGCAGCTTTCCAGTCCCCTAGCACACGGAGTCGTTCTGCTCCCGCCGCGATGATCGATGAAGCGCTCGACCTGTTTGGGTTATGCCCAGCCGATCTTGATCCTCGGATACCACCTGCAGTGGCACACGGTGGTGGCGATCATTTGGTACTAACCCTAAACGATCGAAAAATGCTCCAACAGTTACAGTATGACTTCAGCCGGGGACAAGCGCTGGCTGCCCGGGAAGGCTTTGTCACTTTCAATTTGGTGTACGCCGAGACTGCGCAACTCTTTCATGTACGAAACCCTTTCCCTCTCGGTGGGGTATATGAAGATCCAGCAACAGGCGCGGCAGCTGCGGCGCTGGCTGGATATTTGCGTGATCTCGATTGGCCACACCAAGGGGAGATTTTCATCCATCAAGGGGATGACATGGGCATTCCTTCTCGGCTACGAGCCGAAATCACCTACGACCCGGGCGCAAGCATTCGGGTGTCAGGCACGGCCCGTTTAATCTGAGAACCGCAATTCATAGAGGTCGATCCATGAGCAATACGCCCGAAGATAGATTGAGCGGCCTGGGCCTCGTTCTGCCGCCAGCCCCAGATCCTTTGGCACGCTACCGACCAGCTCGATTAGTCGACCGCATACTGTATCTTTCAGGACAGATACCCAGGCGCTCAGATGGTTCGTTTATAACTGGATGCCTGGGCAGCGATACGACAGTAGAGGAGGGATATGACGCTGCACGAAACGTAGCACTCCAATTGCTCTCAGTGGCAAAGTCCGTTCTCGGCGATCTTTCTCGTATCGAAATGGTCGTCAAGGTCACTGGAATGGTCAACGCCACCCCCGATTTCCTCGATCACGCTCGCGTAGTCAACGGCTGTTCTGACCTGCTGATCGAGATTCTTGGGGAGTCGGTGGGGAGTCATACTCGGTCTGCTGTGGGAATGGGCTCTCTTCCGTTTGGTGCGTCAGTTGAAATCGAGGCGATCTTCGCTGTTAAGGGTAATTGAATAGAATTAAGTGAGAGACATCGACACAGTGCTGACAGCCAAGCTGGCGCTACTAGGGAATACTGCCTTTCATAGTACGCGAGGATGCGAAGGCGTGGCGGAGATTAAGCGCGTAGAATTTTTGAGCTTGCACCCTCCCATAATTATCTGCATTGCAGTGAAATGAAATTCGTACCGCACTATGCGAAATTCATTTCAATTGCGTGCTGGTCGGGGCTCGCGACCTACAAGCAACAAATTCTGTGGCTGAATCATTAAGATTGGGCGCTGGGATTTGTAGGGTGTCTTGTAATCAACTGGAGGGCTGATAGGTGGAATATGCAGCGGTAATTCGCAATTACGGCACTGCAGATGTCATGGTCTGTGAGTCTGTGGAAGTCACGAGTCCAGGCGTTGGCGAAATCAAGGTACGACATACCCATATAGGGGTTAATTACCACGACATTTATGTTCGTTCGGGTGCATACCAGACTTTACAGCTGCCTGGAATCCCTGGGTTGGAAGCGGCCGGTGTAGTCGAAAAAGTTGGTGATGAAGTGACCGGTTTCAGCGTCGGCGATCGGGTTGTTTATATTGACAGTGGTTACGGCTCGTATGCGAGTGCCCGGCTATTGTCAGCAGACTTGGCCGTGCGTTTGCCCGATTCTATAAGTAGTGAGATCGCCGCGGCTAGCTTCCTGAGGGGGTTGACAGTACAGATCCTGCTTGAAATAACATCCATTCACCCTGGGGCTTGGGTATTGATTCACGCGGCCGCGGGTGGTGTTGGGCAACTACTGGTTCAAAAGGCGCTGAGTATTGGAGTGCATGTTATCGGAGCAGTGGGGTCAGAAGAAAAGGTGGAACTTTTACATCAGATAGGCTGCAAACATGTGATTGTCTATCGAGATGTAGACTTTTCGCACAAAGTCAGGGAGCTGACCGGTGGTCGAGGAGTTGATGTCGTGTACGATAGTGTAGGCAAAGACACCTATGAAGCTTCAATGAAGTCACTCGCCAGCAGGGGTAAATTCGTTATCTTCGGTCAAGCATCTGGGGCGGTGCCATTATTGGACGTCAGCACCCTCGCAAAGGGATCTCTCACAGTTACTAGGCCGGTGATGTTCCATTATATCCAGGAAAGGAAAGACCTTGACCAGCTTAGCAACATGCTATTTGCAGATATACACTCAGGAGTAATCCAGTTGCGCTCTCCTATCGAGTTTTCCTTAAAGGATTGTTCGAAAGCGCACCTGTTGCTCGAATCTCGAAAGGCTATTCAACCGTTGGTACTGCGAGTTGATTGATTCAACAACTTGCTTTTTCGCGGTGCGTTTACACTTTGTTAGCTTTCCATTGCTGTTTTTTTTTGATCAAAACCTTCGTGAAATATTAACGTTTCCTAGGAGTACTGTATATGAGCATCAATAGATATGGGGTTCAAGCACGGATGTCCCAAGCGGTGGTATACAATGGCGTGGGCTACCTGTCAGGGCAAGTCTCTGATGAACCTGACTATAAAAGTGTAAAGGAGCAAACGGTAGAGGTTTTGCAGAAGCTCGAAAAACTTATTGCAGAAGTTGGGAGCGATAAGACTAAGGTCTTGATGGCTAACATCTGGCTTTCGGATATTACCTCTTTCAATGAAATGAATGCAGTTTGGGATGAGTGGGTTGCTGATGGTCACGCCCCGAGTCGAGCAACTGTAGAGGCAAAGCTTGCAACGCCGAATCACAAGGTTGAAATCGCATTTGTTGTAGCAGTTTAGAAAGATTTTTTCAGTCCGGCCGGGGTGGTCGAAGCCTCAATGAATTAGGCTATAGGCGATCCCGGCACTACTTTAGCGCCCGGCGATTAACTTCTCACCAAATTGAACTTGGCTATAGACAATAAGTGAATAGCTTTGGCGGAGTGCGCAATGCCGTTTTCTAAGCATTGTTGGGTTAATTTTGTCCGATTGATCTGACGTCCATGGTATTTGATATAGAAAATCTCAGTTTTTTGTTCGCCATCAGACAAGCTATCTGACTGGAGGCGCCAGAATATGGCGATTTCGCCGGTAAAGTTTTCCGAAAAAATCGGAATCGTCTCCGACTATTTTAATGATAAATCATGATCATAGTGTGGAAACGGCGCCTTCAGGTTGCCGACGGTTCCATAACCCATACTCGTTTTGGTTCGAAGTTTTTCATTAAATTCTAACTGTGCCCCAAGCGATACATTTTTAAGGAAAAAAGCAATGAGTTCTACCGTTATCACCAAGCGCGTGAGTGTTCCAGAACTGCGTGCCAGAAAAAACCAAGAAAAAATTGTTGCACTAACAGCACACAACTCCTCGATAGCGCGAGTCATTGACGAATATGTTGATTTTATTTTAGTCGGCGATTCAACAGCGATGGTGGCCTACGGTCTGCAAAACACTTTATCCATCACGGTTGAACAGCTGGCCGCTCACGGTGCCGCCGTTGTGAGTGCCACTTCGCGAGCGTGCGTAGTGGTGGACATGCCATTCGGTAGCTATCAGGAGTCTCCAGAGCTAGCGTTTAGGAATGCCGCCAAGCTATTGTCGGTTAGCGGTGCTAGTGCTGTAAAAATAGAAGGAGGTGCGGTAACTGCGCCTACAGTAAAGTTCCTGGTTGAGCGCGGTATCCCGGTGGTGGCTCATGTGGGACTAATGCCTCAATATTTAAACACCATGGGCGGATTCCTTGCACAAGGTCTCGATGAGGAGTCAGGGAGAAGAATTGCTGCGGATGCATTGGCTCATGAAGTGGCCGGAGCTTTTATGCTCGTTTTAGAAGGCATTGGTGAGCCTCTAGCACGTAAGATAACCAAACTGGTTTCCATTCCAACGATAGGCATCGGTGCATCACCCGCATGTGACGGCCAAATTCTTGTGACTGAAGACATTCTCGGCCTATCGGGGAGCCGAGTTCCGCGATTCGTAAAGCAGTATCTCGATGGTGAGTCATTGATCCGATCTGCGGCGCTGAGTTACTCGAATGACGTGAAATCTGGAGAGTTTCCAGAGGCTCGACATTGTTTCGGAATAAAAGCCTAAATTTCGCTTGGGTATGGCGTTCTTGATCGCCATACCACCCCCTTGAGTCAATTGAATCTCATCCGTTCCCCCCAACCTCTGCTGCGTATCTCCGTCTGAGGACTCTCTTGGCTACTCCACCCGCTCGTAGCGGATATGCTCAGCTCCGGTTTCTGAGTATGCTTCGAGGATGAAAATAGACTTTGGAGAGTCACTACATGCTTGAGCGCGAGCGTTCAGAACGCCCCATGCGCGGATCGGGTAGACAGCCGCTCTACGCAGCTGTAGCCGAATTGCTGATAGAAGATATAGCTTCAGGCAAGTATCAGTTGTCCTCAGCGCTCCCTCCTGAGCAAGAGATGACTGGAATGTATGGTGTTAGCCGTCAAACAATTCGACAAGCCTTGCGCGTGCTCAAGGAGCGAGGACTCATTTCTTCGCATCCCGGCATCGGTACGATTGTTCGCGCGCAAGTCGAGAAGAGTAGTACGTTCAGTGCGGTGAACTCCACGAGCGACCTGCTGCATTTTGTGGGTACGACAGAAATGCACTCGGTATCTCGACGCGAATTTCAAGTGCCGGCTGAATTGGCAGGAGCGTTAGGGTGCCGCGGTGGGCAGTTGATGTCGGAAGCGACCTTCCTGCGCTTTTCACCGGGTGCTGAGTTGCCCATGAGCTACGTGCTTATCTACGTGCATCCACGTTTCGCCAAGGCGCAGGAGGCTCCGCTAGTCTCTAATACGCCGATTTACCTCCGCATTGAGCAACTATTCAACATCAAGGTGCATGAGATACAGCAGGATGTCACCGCGACCATACTCGATGACGATACCGCTGCAATTCTGAATACGTATCAAGGTGAGGCTGCTCTGAAGATAACGCGCTCCTTTTATGACCTGAACCAGACCCTGGTGCAGGTATCAATCAGTTACTACCCTGCCAGCCGCTATAGTCAGTCAGCCCGCTTCCGCGCCACTGATACACCCCGCTAAACGTTCACGTGCTGACCAATCTATGAGTTCGTTCAACTCATAGCTCAGCGGTCAGGATCGGTCGCGTTTGACCAGAATCTGATAAAAAACTCCAACGTTGAGCCTGGCGTTTCGATTCTGCTCGCGTGACTGCGGTCACGTTTATCTTTAAATCTAGCTCGCACTCCGCAAGCTCAATCTGCCATGCGTCGCATTTACTACTGTCGCTAGCCGCGGCATAGGAATTTCGCCTGTCCCTCTCCTCATCAAACCCTCGATTGGGTGTTGCAGAGTGTCCCGTTCATTGTTAATGTCATAATGTACGTACAAAGTCGTACGGGGTGTAGCTCCTGCTTCGTCCCTACGCTGGATTCAGATCCTTCTATGCGGAAAAACACCCACTGCTGCAGTGGCGCTAAGGGGCTTATAAGACATGCAAGCTAAATCATTTATTCAGGTCGAGCGCAATGAGCGGATTGCCACCGTTGTCTTGAACAATCCGCCGATGAATGTCGTCTGCGGGCCATTGACTCGCGAGCTTTATCGCACCCTCCGCGCCTTGGAAGCTGAGGATGATGTCCGGGTCGTGATCTTGAAAGGGGCCGGAAATCGGGCTTTCTGCGCTGGATCGGATATCCATGAGATGCAGGACATGCTTCAACCTGGTGAGGTGCTTGAGAAGAAGCTCGTATTCCAAAACAAGGTCTTTGAATTGTTGCGCGCTTTTCCTAAACCCACCATCGCTGCCGTACACGGCTACGCATTCGGAGGCGGATTGGAAATCGCGGCTTGCTGCGACTTTGTCGTCGCGAGCCAAGGCGCCAAGCTGGCGTTGCCCGAGGTCAAGCTTGGTGTTTTCCCAAGCAGTGGCGGGACGTTTCGAATCGCGCGGCGCATTGGCATTCCCCTAGCCAAACGCATGGTTTTCTTAGGCGAGATAGTGGATGCCGACACGGCACTGGAGTGGGGGCTGATTGATCAATTGTGTAACGCCGACCAGCTAGATGAGACCGTCCAGAGCTTGGCTGCGAAGCTCAGTGCAATGCCGCGTCACAGCGTGACGGCTGCCAAATCGCTCATCAATGATTGCTATGACAAATCGGATTCGGAACTCCTTAGCCAGTCCCTATTAGCCAGCGACAAAATATTCTGCAGCGGTGATGCCCAAGAAGGAATGGCTTCATTCATACGCAAGGAACAACCTCGCTTTAGTTGATCGCGCTTGTTCGGGCCTGTCCTGAGTGAATGTAAGCGAAACTCAAGTTTCATACGCACCGTCACCCGAGATGGTGATCGTTAGATTTTTAAATATGAAAAGGTGAAGAGATCCCCCAATAAGTCTAAGGCAGTGATCTGCCGCTGTGACGTTATCAAGCGTTGAACACCTCCAAAAACAATTACTGGTGTAAACCAAGAGTGTCATCATGAATACTACTGTATATGCGGAAACGGCATCGCCAGCAGAGCGGTCAGCTTTCGAGACCAAAACTTATAACAAGGTGGTTTGGCGTATACTGCCACTGCTGTTTGTCTGCTATATATTATCCTACCTTGATAGGGTCAACGTTGGGTTCGCCAAGCTGCAAATGATGAGCGACCTGAACTTCAGCGACACGATTTACGGCGTGGGCGCTGGAATATTCTTCATCGGATACTTCCTCTTTGAAGTTCCCAGCAACCTGATTCTACATCGGGTTGGGGCTCGCCGTTGGATTGCGCGAATCATGATCACCTGGGGACTTATTTCGGCATCCATGATGTTCGTCACCAGCCCCACGATGTTTTACGTCATGAGGTTTCTGCTCGGAGTAGCCGAGGCAGGCTTCTTTCCTGGCATTATTTTGTATCTGACCTACTGGTTCCCAGCCGAAAGAAGGGGTCAGATCATTGCGCTGTTCATGGCCGGCGTCCCAATCGCTGGGGTCATCGGAGGGCCGGTTTCAGGCATGATCCTGGAGAAAATGTCAGGCGTGTACGGTTTTGCTGGATGGCAGTGGTTGTTTGTTCTGGAAGGTCTGCCCTCTGCGATGATGGGGCTAGTCGTTTTGGCATACCTCAACGATCGTATTCAAGATGCTAAATGGCTAACGCCCGACGAAAAAAAGTTTTTGACAGAAGTCAATTCGAAAGAGTCCGCAAAAGGACATGCCCATCTAGGGGCTGTCTTGAAGACCGGCAGATTCTGGGTGCTCTGCGTGATCTATTTCTCGGTCATCATGGGGCTATATGGTGTTGGTTTCTGGCTCCCTACGATCATTAAGGCGATGGGTGTTGAATCTACAACGTCGGTGGGCTTCATCTACGCAATTCCTTATCTCACCGCTGCAGTGGGCATGATTTTAATCGGCAAGAGCGCTGACAGGCTCCGCGAGCGCCGCTGGCACCTAGCGATTCCCTGCTTCCTTGGCGGGGTAGGATTGGCGCTTAGCGTAGTTTTTGCTGGAAGTCCTGTGCTTGCCGTTGCGGCTTTGTCACTAGCAACGCTAGGAATCGTAACCGCAATGCCGCTCTTCTGGAGCTTCCCGACCATGCTCCTCAGCGGTGTGGCCGCTGCCGGGGGCATAGCTTTCATCAATTCATTCGCCAACATCGCGGGCTTCGTAAGCCCCTACATGATGGGCATGATCAAGGATGCTACCGCTAGCACCGGAGCGGGTATGTACGTGCTTGCGCTGTTCATGTTGCTCGCGGGTACGCTGACGCTGCTGGGATTCCCTGCGGGTTTTGGTAAACGCACCTAGCAAGGCAAAGGTGACCTAGCAGAATGCCCAGGTCACCGTTGATCTGGGTATTACTTAGGGTTACTGCCAAAGGGGAAGAGTTGATCGATCTGACCATTGGCAGGTGCGGAGTGAGTTGGGCTACATCCATGAGACCCGACTCCGACCTAGCCATTTGCTGTGACCGGGTTTCGCGCAGGCTCTGACAGTCAGAGCCCCTGCTTTGGGGGTGGTTCATTGGAAGGGCATTGCGGTGAAAGATCTCATAGGCGTTTAATCATAGCTGGAGTCAAACGTCCCGCAAGTCGTGATCTGTGCCGAGCAAATAGTATAATCAGTGTTCTCTAAGCCAAAGGCGAGAGGAAGCATGAAATCAATTCGAGAAACTCGCCAGCCCGCATTACTAATACAACAAACGCAAAGCAATACTTAGTGTGAACCTACACTTATCTCATCGGTACTTTTCTTCGTCTCGGAGTCTGCTGCTCATGACATCGCAGCTGTCCGACCACGATGTCAACCATACCGGTATCTCTGGCGACTGTTCGGGCAAGTCTAGCTCTCGCACGAGTTCGCCTGGTGGGATAATCCCGTTTGCTGAGCGAAATAGACCCCGCATCACGACAACTCCGATCACCCTGCCTTTACTTACAAACCGGTGCTCCATGAAACTCCATTTTTCGTCCCAACCAAGCATTCTAGTATGGACTTCAAACGCTTCAAATAGTCTGAGCTCACGACGAAACTTACCCCATGTATCCCCTACGATTGGTAGCGCCTTTGCTCTAACAGCAACACGATATGCACCGCTACGCAAAATGAAATCCATGCGCCCGACATCAGCCAGTGTGAAATATCGTCCATTGGTAACGTGTCGATTGAAGTCGAGATCCAATGGCCATACACGCATTCGGATTACGGTTGACTCTAGTGCTTGTGCTGGGTTGCGCCAAGGTCGACGGAGCAGCATGAGGAAAAGTCGAAACCAGAGATTCATAAAGACGCCGATAGTTGAATGATCGGTGTACTCTAAAGAATAAGGCCTATGCTAGATAGGTCTACAAATAACTTAATTTATCTTAATAGTACATTCTGATCACTATTTTAAAGTAGGGTCTGGCTCCATGCTTGCGGCTCACGGGGTGTGTTCCTGTCGTGACGCACTTTTACCGCTAGAGTCGCCACGTTAGATTGTAGAAATCGTCCTGCCTCCTCGAAGATATCTTGACAAAACTTCGCGATTTACTCCAGTAGTACGGCTACGGCCTGAAAGATGTGATTGACAAACAGCTCAGCGCACTGCGCCACTATGCGTAAGCCATATTCTGGCACCCGCAACTCTTCACGTTAAGGTCTATAAGAATCCGCATACCGCAGAGATCATCGAAACTGAAGATGGTGGTCGCTAGAGCTTGAAGGAGCGGAAGAGCGAACAAGGCGCTAACGCGGTTGAATCTTGGCCCAGCAAGTGTTTTTTAATTTGTTAGGAGACAGCCTCTCAGGGTTTTTTGTTGTTTGAGTTTTTATCCAGTTGCTAATCCTCTCAACCTGCATGATCGTCATCCATGATCCAATCTTATGCATGTTTGATCTCTTTCTGATTCGAGCTAGCCGATGAAGCAAGTAACTCCCATTATGGTCTAGTGATCCGTAAGTTCACTGGGGTCGTGGTCACTCGTGGGGGCGCTGTTGAGGGAGGTTATGCGTGATTGATCGAGGATCGTCGGAACTCTAAGATCGTTTCTTCATGAGCTGCACCCCATTCTCGCATCGCGCTGATTAAGGGGACGAGCGTGCTCCCAAGCTCGGTGAGTGAATACTCCACCTTAGGAGGAACCTCACGATAAATTTCGCGATGTATAACCCTGTCAGTCTCAAGCTCTCTTAACTGGAGTGTGAGCATCCGCTGGGTCACCTCGGGCATCAACCGTCTCAACTCGTTGAACCGCTTAGTGCCAGACATCAGGTGGAACAAGATGAGTGATTTCCACTTACCTCCGATGACGTCGACTGTAAAGGTCACAGGGCAGGCGAACGCTTCAACGTCGCCATGAGGAATACCTAGCTTCACGGGAGTCTCCATAGTATAAAAATTGTGCCTACTGCACATAATTGTGCGTACTTACGCGTTTGTGGTGTACACGCTAGCATGATTCCACCTCAACACATATGGAATCTATTCAATGAGTTTGCTGCTGTCACCCTACGAGATTAAAGGCCTCAAACTGAGAAACCGAGTCGTGATGTCACCCATGTGCATGCACATGGCAGCCGAGGATGGCTTTGTCACTGACTGGCATCGCGTTCACTATGGCGCGCGTGCCCAAGGCCAAGCAGGGCTGATTTTTCCTGAGACTCTTGCCATCCACGCCGAGGGGCGAATCGGCGCTGGCGACCTTGGGATTTGGAGCGATGACCACATCGTTGGGTTGAAGGGGCTGGCAGACCTGCTTCACAGCTTCGGAGCGAAAGCAGGTGCGCAGATTGGCCATGCCGGCCGTAATGCGGATCTACCTGAGATCGTTCGTATTGCTCCGTCAGCCATTCCCTTCACTGATACCAGCCCGGTGCCGCGTGAAATAGCGGCTAGCGAAATCCCGGGTTTGGTTAAGCTCTATGGCGATGCCGCACGACGAGCTCGCGATGCGGGCTTCGACGTCCTTGAGATTCATACCGCTCACGGTTATCTGCTCAATGAGTTTCTCTCGCCATTGGCAAATACCCGCGACGATGAATACGGGGGAGACGCTGTGCGCCGCTATCGTTTTCTGAGGGAAATCATTGAGGAAGTAAAAATCTACTGGGGTGACCGCCCTCTGTTTGTGCGTATCTCCAGCACTGATTACACCGAAGGTGGTAATACTCCTGAGTCGTTCCTCGAATATGGTCGCTGGATGAAAGAGCAAGGTGTCGACCTGATCGACTGTAGCTCTGGCGGCATCAAAATGATCAAGGTTCAAACCTATCCTGGTTACCAAGTGCCAGCTGCTGAACTTCTGCGCAAGGAGTTGCATATAGCTACCGGAGCAGTGGGCCTGATTCAGACTGGACGCCAAGCTGAAGAAATCCTGCAAAACGGTCGAGCTGATTTGGTGTTCGTAGGGCGGCAAATGCTCCGTGATCCATTCTGGGTACGCACCGCAGCAGATGATCTGAAAGAATACATAGATATACCAGCACCTTACACTCGTTACGGTTCAGTCTGGCTTGATACGAAAGCAGAATCCGCTTGAGTGAGCGGTATGCGTTGAGTGAATGCATGCTCCTGAATCTGACCACGCTCGAAAGTTAGCTGATTACATAATTTTGGGTTGAATATAAAAGGGCCTTTGACGGCCCTTTTTTGATCAGCTTTTGCTATAGGGGTAACCCCGTGCATTGTCGGTAGTAGTCAAAGCAGCCAACTCCTATTCTTTTCCAAATCCTCAAGACCCTAGTTATTTTAAAGCGTGTCTAGCCCAGCGCTTATTGGCCGGGGCTCGCGCGTTTGCCAATCGCCAAGTCAATCGCTTCAAAGTGCTTATAACGAATATATTAGGATGCGGCCCAGTCTACCTAGCTGTATTGGCAATACCGAGTTGGACATTCAGACTCAGAAAAGATTCATATCTCACAGTATGAGATGGAGAACTCTTAAACGTCATCCAGTGGGCCCGGTTGTGCCTAAAGCATGCAAGTTAAGTGTTATGGTTTGAGAAATAAGCGCATTTGCCTCCACGTCAAGTTAAAGTTTGGCTGTTAGTAGTGAGCATTCTAATGTTTTAGTTGTTGCAAAAAAAAACGCTAATTTCAACCTGTATGCTTGAAAGTCGGCAAAATTTGATGGCCAGTAAACTTTAGTTATGTATATCAATTCCCGTTTCCAGTTTTGATTTCAGGTAATGGGTCAGTAAGGTCTTGGCTATAGGGCCAGGTACACCATCGCCAATTGCTAAGTTATCTATAGACACGACAGGCATTACAAGATTTAGAGAGTCAGTGATGAACGCTTCCGACCCCGTGAGGGTTTCTTCTAGTGTGAAATTTCGCTCTTCTACTTTCAACCCGGCTTTTGCTGCGATTTCTAAGATAGAACCCCGAGTAACTCCATGAAGTAGCGCGTTAGACAAACCTCTTGTTATAAGGACGTTTTTTTTAGTTACGAAGTGAAAGTTTGCAGCTGCGCATTCTGTGATGAATCCTTTCTCAATAAACAGTGCATCATCGAAACCTTTGCGGACAGCTTCAACCTTTGAAAGAGATGCGTTTAGAAGCTGAACGGTTTTAATATGGCGATTTGCCCAGCGAAGATCCGGTGTGCTCTTAACCTTGATGCCCTTATCTCGAATAGGGTTGGCAATGATTTCGCGTGGTTGCGTAAATATTACAACTGTTGGGGTTAAGTCTTTTGAAAATAAGAAGCTTCGGTTTTCAGCGCCACGCGAGATTTGAAGATAGATTGAACCGTTGTTGAGGTTGTTGGTGACCGCAATCTTCTTATAAACTTCTAGCAATTGCAGCTCTGAAAGTGGGATAGGTATATCAAGAGTTTGGAGTGATCGAATTAGCCTGCTGGTGTGGCGATCAAAGTCAAAAATCTTTCCATTCGCGACAGCTGTGACTTCGTAAATCGCGTCTGCAAAAAGAAAACCCCTGTCAAATATAGAAACAGTAGCTTTGCTTTCGGGTAGCCATTCGCCATTAATGTATACTGTTCTTTCGGAGGATGTCATATTCATAATGAGTTAGTTTAAGTGGTTTGCGGTGTAAGTTACTCGTTACTTTCGCATGCAGGTAAAGCCTTTAAATGAACGAGAAGGCGAGTCGCACTTGTATATTACTATTGTCGATTTTCAGTCTGACGGTAATTGATTGTGATTGCATCACCTAATGAATTACCGTCTGTGAAATTCAACTTCACTTATATGCTGAAGGATCGATAGAGTCAGTTGGGTGTGCATAAGCGTTTTTCAAATTTTGCCCCATGGCAAAGTTGAGGTTCACGCCATTTGGAGGAATTGGTTGCTCAAACCATTTTTTGTAGTTTGTTACCGCTTGGTCGGAAGAGAAGTAGGCTACTAATGCTTCATCGACAATTTTCTTAAATTCTGTGTCGCCTTTACGCATGACCAGACCGTAAGGCTCAGGTGGGGAGAGCGTATCTTTTGAAATGATAAAGTCTTCAGGCTGCGGAGCGGTCGCGATCTGTCCTGCCAATACGATGTCGTCCATGACATACGCGTCAACACGACCTGTACTTAACATCAAAAAGCTCTCTGAGACATCTTTAGCAGGAACAATACGAGCTTCTAAGTGCATCGACTTATTCGCCGTAAGTAGGCTAACTAAGTTAGAGGTTCCACTCGCTGAGGTAATGATTTTCCCTTTGAGGTCGGAAATTTCAGTCAAATTATTTGACCTTTTGCTCGCAAAATACGATGACGTCAAGAAAATAGTGTTGCTAAAGGCTACCTGTTTTTGTCTGTCAGCGTTGTTCGTAGTGGAGGCGCATTCCAGATCAATTGTTCCATTTGCTAGTAATGGAATCCTAGTGGCTGCAGACACTGGTCGCATATTGACTTTAAGCGTCGGCAAGGCCAGTTCTCTTTTGATATGGTCGACAACGGCCTTACAAATGTCGACTGAGTACCCGACATATTCTTGCCTGTCATCTAGATAAGAAAAAGGGACGGTCTGCTCACGAACACCCAAGTTTATTTCGCCTAGCTCCCGGATTTTAGCGATTGTTGAATTGGGTTCAGCTAATACTTTTCCAGTCAGAAGAGTTGATGCTGCAAGAATGGATGCTAATAATAGTTTCATAATTCTGTCCTGTTTTATTCACTTTTTATTGAGGCACTTAATAACTTTTTATTGGGATGTTTGGCGGTATACTTTCCGAACGGGTTAATCGCTTTCTGAATTATATTCTTTTCAGGGCTAACGGGAATCAATTGTCCAGCTTGTTCATGATTTTGGTGAAATCATCTACTTAGGATCACTGTTGATCGTAGAATTTAGCAATCTGAGCTAAAAATCGCTTAAAAGATTAGTGAAAAGACTCATTTCTCCTCAGAAAACGAGCGTGTTGGATCGGTTTTCTGCTTCCACTTATCGAAATTTTGCATTATGCCCGGCGCGAGTCGCTAGCGAGTTTACGTAGGCTGCGTTCTTTGCATGAAAGACGCATATGGTTTTGTGCGATCCGACTGGGAGTTTTAAACAGTTGAGGATAAAAGCTCAGACCTCCTCCTCTGTAGCCGAGTGCCAGCGCGGTTTGGTATGTCGGCGCATAGAATTTATGTCTGTATCAAGCGGTACGACAAGTGCCAGGAACATCGGCAGTAATATGGCTAGCGGCAGGTCGAACTTCTTCATCTGCGCGCCGAACTCAAGCGGGTGACCTAAGAGTGGGACACCTAAAAAGTCCGCGTAGTACCTTGGCAAGTAGTCCGGCTGAGAGACGCCTTTCATTGACCAACTGTCGGTAGTACCCAGTGCCGTGTTTTTTGCCAGACCCTGAAGATGCACCCAGGTGGTACTAAACGTGGGTGGCCGATCTGCAATTCCTACGCGCCAGTGAAGACCAGCGCCTGCTCGGATTGATCAAAAATGCTTGTCTGGAAAGCGGCCGGGTCTAAGGCTATCGCAAGATCCACGACAACGTGCGTGAGTAGGGTGGTCTTGTGGCCGCGCCGCGGGGCTCGCCTGATGCGAGGAGAAGGACTGCGCTCGCAGATCGGCGCGATTCGAGGCGATTTAGAATGCCTTTTGAACGGGCGATTAATAGTCTGCCTCGCGAAAACCCTATCCAGGTCTGCTGGTGATCCGCCGTATTCTCATCAAATACGGCTCTCCTTATAGCTATACGGAAGGAAACAAAGTAGGCACCAGTACGCCATCCATTAGTCATTTCACGAGGTTAAAACGTGAAATGTGATCGACAACGCTGAAGACCAGCGTCGTCAATGAGAGTGGTGGACGACCCGTACGACCTTTCTCATTTACGAGACAGCCTTTTTTTGAAGCGGCCATACATGAATAACAGGAATGCAAACCATATCGGCAGACAGAACAATGCTGTTCTCGTATCTTCCTTAAGCGACAGGAGTCCAAGGACAAAAAACAGAAATATCAGAGCCAACACCGCCATCACAACACCTCCGGGCATCTTGAAATTAGAAGTCTTGTTTGCAACGGGATTTTTATGGCGATAGGCGATGTAAGAGATCAGAATCATACTCCAGGTAAATATGATCAGTACTGCAGATATTGTGGACACCAACATGAACGCTGTCATGATCTCGGGAATCAACATCAACAGACCCACACCCACCACCATTACAACAGCGGAAAACATTAGAGCCTGAACAGGTACGCCGGAAAATGACAGGCGGCTGAAATTCCGCGGTGCATTGCTCCTCTCAGCAAGACCGAACAGCATACGAGATCCTGAAAACACTCCACTGTTTCCGGATGAAGCTGCGGAGGTTAGGACAACAAAGTTGATCATCCCAGCTGCTGCGGGAAAGCCCACCATTATGAACAACTCCACAAAAGGACTACGGTCAGCAGGAACCTGTGCCCATGACATCACGCTGATGATACAAACCAAGCTCAGGATGTAAAATAGCAAAATACGAACTGGGATCCGATTGATTGCTTTCGGTAATGCTTTTTCGGGATTCTTTGTTTCCGCTGCAGCGGCGCCAATCAATTCGCTTCCTCCGAATGAAAAAATAGCCATTTGGAACCCAGCGAAGAAGCCGCTAAGCCCATTGGGCAGAATCGCACCTGGCGTCGCCATATGGGAAAAGGATGCTACTACACCGTTTGGAGATGTGAACGAGGTCGCAATCATAAAGAGCGCAACAACAATTAAAAGCACAATGGCCACAATCTTAATTATTGCACACCAAAACTCAACTTCCCCAAAAATTCGCGTCGCGAGCATGTTGATTCCGATTAAAAGAAATAGCGTAGCGAACGCAAGTAACCAGGTAGGCACCTCGGGATACCAAAACTGAAAAAAACCCGCCACAACGATTACGTCACCTACAGCCGCAACTGTCCAAGTAAGCCAATATGACCAGCTCAACATAAAACCAGCTTTGGCACCAAGGTAGTGGGCTACGATGTCCGCAAAGGATTTGTAGCGCAAGTCCGATAGGAGCATCTCGCCCATAGCCCGCATAACAAAAAACAGGAAGAACCCTATGATGGCATACACCAGCACGATTGATGTGCCAGCCATGGAAATGATTTTACCAGACCCCATGAAGAGTCCAGTCCCGATCGCACCACCAATTGAAATGAGTTGGATATGGCGATTATCAAGACATCTACGCAAATGTCCTGTAGGTTCAGAAATGGGATTTACAGAAAAATCACCATCACGTGATACGTCTTGCATATATACACTCTTGTTTTTATGAACGCACGTAGGCACTCGTCCGTTCCAATACTGAACCCTTAAGGGTTAGCTCTTTGGAGGCAGAAAAGTAGATTAAAGACTCGTTCAGAATAATCCCAACATCATGGGATCTCTAATACACGCCAGCTGACGTGGTGTTAGGCTTGTAACTTTCACCCAGCAAACTTGAGCTTTAGTCCTGGCTCACGCCATTGCATTTTCAGCAATCGTCCACTTGTGGATAAGGTGATCCAAGCGGTTTCCAGATCTTCGCCGCCAAAGCAGATATTGGTTGGCATGATGTCTGGCATTTTTCGTACGTCGACCACGCTACCTTCAGGTGAGATTGTATTGATTTCACCCTCTATCAAGGTTGCAACCACGATGTTGCCGGACGCGGCGACCGCCAAGCTATCCAAGCGGCGGTACCCGGGCATTTGAATGACCAGATATCCACCATGCGGACTTGGCCACGGACGTTTTTTTAGCCGACCTGGGCCAATGACATCCCAAGCCCATAGGCGCCCGGTTTCTGTCTCAGCCACATACACAGTCTTTCCATCGGGGGAAAGACCTACGCCATTACCACCGCCTGGGATAGGGTAAGCGGCTTCAACAATGTGCGAACCGTCTGCGGCCGCCCAGTAGAGTCCTCCATGATCCCGATCCCTTGATCGAGATTTTCCCAAATCCGTAAACCAGAAGCCTTCATTGTGATCAAAGACTATATCGTTAGGGCCTCGGAGATGTTTCCCGTTTACCTCTTCATATAAGCGGGAAAGCTCTCCTGTTTTTGGGTTTACAACTTCGATTCGGCCAGTTTCGTAATCCTTCGAAGGCGCGACCGGTCGGTAACAGCCATTGTCATCCCTAAATTCAAAGCCCCCGTTGTTACACACATAGAAGTTTCCGTCTCCTCCCAGGGCGAGTCCATTGGGGCCTCCAGGCACGTCAGCAACTTTGGTTTTTGAACCATCTGGTGCCACTCGAGTAATGCATTCCCCCCCAATTTCTACAAGTACAATACTGCCATCATTCATCGCCACTGGGCCTTCCGGAAACTTTAGCCCTTCAGTCACTATCTTCATTACGACCTCACGCACGTTAGGAACTGTAAAACGGAACACGTTGTTCAGGAAAGCCTAGAACAGAAACAAGAAATCCTATTTCGACCATCATCTATATTGTTTACTGGCG
Source organism: Pseudomonas sp. AD21 (assembly GCF_002878485.1). NCBI lineage: Bacteria > Pseudomonadati > Pseudomonadota > Gammaproteobacteria > Pseudomonadales > Pseudomonadaceae > Pseudomonas > Pseudomonas sp. AD21. Next base: position 57,595 of record NZ_NQYG01000015.1, on the reverse strand, counting down.
CACTAAGTGATACGAGGAAGTAACCGAACAGACCAAACATAGAGCCTGGAGTTACAAGTAAATGCTGTTCCTTAAGAAGTTCTAGTGCAAAGGTAACGTCATCGACTATTGTCACACCTGAAAGAGACTTAAGGCCCATAACTGGCTGGCAGGACATAAGCACATGTCCAAAACCAGTAGTTTCTATTTGGTCAACAAATGGAATGCTTCGCAGCAGCGCCAGACTCTCATCGCGTAGTTTCTGATGTTCCTGCTGGTGGCAGCCTATCGATTTTGGCTCAGACAGATCTGCAGTTCCAGTAGCACCATAGCTTTGAACTAGAAGGGGGAAATGACTATTCACGCAATTCAAATCATCTATAAGCTCACGCGCCCCCGCTGCATAACCGATAGGTGTCAGCGATGTTGAGGAGGATCCAATTAGTCCTCCCATATACAACGTACGTTCAAGTAACGATGGCTCAACTTCGGCAAACGTGGAAAGTGACTCGGCCGAATCAGAACCAGTAATATCAAAAAGAATTTTAACGTGAGGGTTCTGTGCCAGAACCTCAGCCAACCGTTTTAGCTCCTTTGCGGAGTAGCTGATACCAACAGGATTCGATGATTGGTTGAGTATAAGCCAACGTGTTTGCTGTGTAATGGCAATTCGCAGGGCGTGTGGAGTTAGTTTGAAACCATTTGCAACTTGCGTTTCTATTCTAACTGCTAGAGCATCGCAACACTCAACGATATCTGAATAGGCTGGCCAACTTGGTGCGGTAATGATAACTTCATTTCCGAAATCCAGCGTTGACATCATGGTCGTAAGTACTACCTGTCTTACACTCCAGGAAAGGGAGATTTGATCGACGTCGTAGTAGAGGTTTTTTTCTCGGCGAAGAAGTTCAGAGACATCACACTTGAGGTCATGATGACTTGAAGAAGTATCTTCGGTATCAATGTCAGGGGTATGCTCGCTTCGCAATAGATGGCGGGCATCAACCGATGTATGGAAATCGGGATTCTGCAAGCCAAGATCCAAAATGTGGAAACCTGCTTCTATCAGTTCTAGTGCTGCGGCCTGAATACTATGGGTGATGCTTGCCATCGAAGCTGCCTCTACTGCACAACAACTTATAATACTTATCTAGCGCCGGAAATGGCTTTTTCTTAAAATACTTCAATTAAGTTTCTAGGCTTGAAGCTGAATAATTGAATTTAGGTATATTAGCAAATATCTACTACATATCAAGAAGCATCTAATGTGCCGTCGAAAATGGTGGAAACTGCTAAAGCTGAAGGGAGCTAAGTTACATGGCAAAGTATTCTCATGCGAAGCTGTATGAAACTGAGTGGATCATGCTCAAAACGGCCTATCTGTTTCAGAATCGTCTAATTGGTCTGGCGCCGCAACTCAACGATACAAACGCAGCTAACAGTGATCCGCGCCATTCTCGCCGCGTCAGAGCGTCACGTAGGCCAACCTGCGATAGCTGCTGAAGGGCATGCGTTTCCGCTTACCTTCCCAGTAGAAGCAAAGGCGCTAAAACTTTCCACGTCGGGCTGTAACGTTCAACATCAGCCCATCAAAGGGCGAGAGTGTAGTCCTTGCCGATAGCTCAAGCATGCCGAATTGCCAATTCCGAAACTGTCATGGGGCCTCCCTAAGCACGTCGGAAGCCTACTGCTCGTCTTGTACGCGATACTGCTCCATGGAAGACCGAATTGGGGTCTTTCCAATACTTGCCTTGTTCAATGATCTACAGACTTCCACGGGGCTCTGGAGATCTGCAACTGGAGAGGGAAACGAGGCCACCATCTTCCGCCAGTTTGCCGTGGCTGAGCCTGCCGCCTACTCAAACGCGACCACGATTTCAACATCCGGCGTCTGCTGGAACACATAAACTGGCAGCCGGCATCTTGGGCATGATCAATGACAGCCTGGGCGCAGGTTTCCTGTCGCTGCTTCAGGGCACAATGTTGGACTCGGCCAAGAATCAAGGCGGCAAGCGCGACTTGGAAATGACCAAACCAAGAAAGGTAATTAGTACCACTTCGGTATGAAGGCGCTTATCAGAGAGTAAATGACGAGTCTGGTCTGATGACTCCGTGGTGGGTACAGCGGTCAATGTTGCAAACGATACTCAGGTCGATAAGCCGCGGCGTAGTGCGGAGCCCCCTATACGGAGCTCTAAAAGCGGTAAGAGAACACTGAGTGTCATGTCATCTGGCAAATCACGCCCGGCGCAGCACTTAAAAAAACATAGCTAAGGCCGTGCCCTGCACAAATCGATCCGCAAGATTGAAAAGGCCAAGGCTCCGATCCGCGCCCCGCGCTGTCGAACCTGTGGATGGGGCTCCGGCCTGTGCTAGGCAATACAGGCGAGGTGCGCCTGTGATGTGGAAGCTGGCCGTTGCGAGATGTCCACCGCGGCGAAAAAGATAGGAAAGCGCTGAAGATCTGAGTGTTTCTGATCGATTGACTGCTTTCAAAAAACGGCGGGGCTTAAGTTTGCCCCGAATACGCGGCTATTTCCGACCATCCTTAAGCTTTCCCTCATGACGAGGTTTGGCGCCAGGAATCCGATTTGCTCAACTGCAGGTCGGATCCTGGCGCCTAACTGAACGATTCAATACGTACCGTCGCCCTTGGTATATGCACTCGCGAGCTGCGGACATTCTGAAAATTCTAATGCCAGCGCTCTCGAGGACTGCGCCAGAAGGGTGGCATCAACGCCTACCGCGACGAATAATGCTCCGTTCTCCAGATAACGTTTAGCCTGCGCAACATCTGAGGTAAGAATCCCTGCAGCCTTACCGTGACTCTGGACGGTGGCTATTCCTTCTAAGAGTGCACGTTGGACTTCTGGAGCAGAGGCGTTTCCGAGGTATCCCATGGAAGCTGCCAAATCCGCTGGCCCAAAAAAAACGCCATCAACACCATCGGTATTTAGGATCTCGACCAAATTATTCAGTGCGGTGGCGGTTTCAACTTGCACCAGTACGCAAATCTCTTCATTGGCTTTGTGCAGGTAGTCTGATATCCCGTTCCAGCGCGAGGATCTGGCGAGGGAACTACCAACGCCACGAACGCCCTGGGGAGGGTATCGGGTAGCAGATACGGCCGACGCCGCTTCTTCTGCAGTATCGATCATCGGAACAAGGAGTGTTTGTGCTCCAATCTCAAGATATTGTTTGATAAGTGCTTTGTTTGCTTCGACTGGCCGAACGACTGGGTGGGACGGGTACGGCGCTGCGGCTTGAAGTTGGGTGAGTACGCTCCTAACATCATTCGGCGCGTGTTCGCCATCGATCAGCAGCCAGTCGAAACCCGCTGTCGCAACGATTTCTGTGGAATAGGAGCTTCCAAGACCGACCCACAATCCGATTTGTCGACGCCCTTCACGAAGAGCCTGCTTAAAGTGATTTTTATTACTTAGCATGTTATTTCCTGTCTTTGATTTAGGAACTATTAAATTTAAGGCTATATGCCGGTGTAAGAGTGTGGCCCTATAGAAGCTAGAATAGTGTATATCCGAGCTGACACTGTTTTTGCTGAAAAACTGTTGTGCAGTTATACAAATGTCTCTATATTTACGTTGTAGTAGTCTTCAGCCCGCTATTGATAAGGTGTCTCTACATGCTCAAAGCGCAACCGTCGATCGCGAAACTCAAAATTGACCGTATAAACCGCAAGATTCTCATTGAACTTCAAAAGAATGGCCGTACCGCAAATGCAGATTTGGCTAAATTAGTAAACTTGTCAGCAACACCCTGCTTGAGGCGAATCCGGGACATGGAGACAAGTGGTCTTATCACGGGTTATCGAGCAATAATAGATCGTAAGAAAGCTGGGTTCGGCTTCCGAGCATTTCTAGGAATTATGCGAAGCAGAGATTCTGATCGACATGTAATGTGGAGCCAGATTACCCAATTGCCAGAAGTCATCGGTTGCTACCTTATAAGTGGGGAGTTTGACCTTTTGGTAGATGTTGTTGCGGAAGATCTCGATTCGTTCTCAAACGTCTTGCTTGAGAAAATTATTGAAATTCCAGGTGTCCGACAAACTAGCACCATGATTATACTTCGTGAGCTTGTATCTGGGGCGTCTTTGCCAATGGAAGCTCTCGATCGCATTGATGATTGAATTATTGAGTTCTACAATTTTTCATGGCTGGTAGAAGGCAAGATTTTGAAATGCCTTATAATCACTAAGCCCGTTGCTGTAAACGAGTAAAATATTGGGCTTAGTGGCAGCTTGTATTGGAATGCACCAATTTACAGTTAGTGAGAAAGAATTTTTGAGAGGAACGCTTGCGCTCGAGGTGAACGACTTTCAATATTCCCAAAGAAAATCTCTTTTTCACAGTCCTCGACTATGGAGCCTGCATCCATGAAGATCACCCGATTGGCTACCTTTCGTGCGAATCCCATCTCATGGGTTACACACATCATAGTCATGCCCTCATGAGCGAGTTCAGTCATAACATCCAGCACTTCTTGCACCATCTCTGGGTCAAGCGCGGACGTCGGTTCATCGAAAAGCATGCAAACCGGATCCATTGACAAGGCACGAGCAATTGCTACGCGTTGCTGCTGCCCACCTGACAATTGACTTGGGTACTTGGTGGCTTGTTTAATCAGGCCGACTCGATCCAGATAAGCTTTGCCTTTTTCATAGGCCACACTTTTTTCGCGTTTCAAAACTTTGATCTGTGCTAATACGAGGTTTTCCTCAATTGTTAAGTGAGGAAAAAGCTCAAAGTTCTGAAACACCATGCCTACTTGGGATCGTAGTTTGGGCAGATTCGTTTTTTTGTCTCCGACGGAGATTCCATTGACATGAATCTCGCCTCTCTGGAAGGGCTCAAGGCCATTCACGGTTTTAATAAGCGTGGATTTGCCGGATCCAGATGGGCCGCAAACAACGACAACGTCTCCTTTGTTAATCGACGTCGTGCAACTGTTCAATACCTGGAATGCGCTGCCGTACCATTTAGAAACTTCGGAAATTTCAATCATTATCATCACCCTGATTATTGTGTATTGGGCTTGAGAGTAGTTATGCGGCAACCTTTCTTTTGAGTTTGTTGACCATGGTCGAGCACATAAAACAAATGATGAAGTATGTCGCGGCTACAAACAGGTACATCTCAACCATGCGGTTGTCACGTTGTGCAATTTTGGATGCTGCTCCAACAAAATCAGTCAATGACAGGACATAAACCAAGGACGTGTCTTGAAACAGTACGATGGTCTGAGTCAGGATTGCAGGAAGCATTCGACGGAAAGCCTGAGGTAACAAGATCAAACGCATGATCTGAATGTATGAAAGCCCCAGCGCTTTACCTGCATTCATCTGACCGGTTGAAATCGACTGCACACCAGCACGCATGATTTCTGCAAAGTACGCCGCTTCAAAAACCATGAAAGCCACGTAAGCGGATGCGACTGCTCCTACCTGCACTGGTCGTTCTGATCCTGTAATCCATGCGCCAACGTATGGCATCATGAAATAAAAGAAGAAGATTCCCAGCACGATAGGGACGGTACGAATCAGGTTTACGATTGCCTTGGATGTGCCCGCTACAAAGGGATTACCGCTTAGTCGCATCACGACCAATATCGAGCCAAAGAACAGGCCGCCAAGTGCAGCGACAACTGTTAACGAGATTGTGAATTTCATGCCTGTGATGAACAGGTAAGACCAAGACTTTTCCAAAATTGAAAAGTCTAAATTTTGCAGATATTCCATCACTTAGCTCCCATCGAACCAGGAATGTAAAGTTTTCGTTCCAGGCGGCTCATCACGAACACGATGATGTAGTTGATGATCACATACACGGCAATGGCGATGCTGAATGCTTCGAATATCTGAAAGGAGAACTCGGCTGTAGCACGCGATTGAGCTGTTAACTCCATTAGGCCGATAGTGAGAGCAACTGATGTACACTTCACCGTATTCATCATGTCATTGGTCATCGGCGGTAAGATTATACGCAGTGCCATAGGGATCAACACATATCGGAAACATTCGAACGGTTTCAAACCAAGCGCTAACCCTGCTTGGTATTGCCCAGTTGGAAGCGCTTGAATGCCCCCCTTCACCAACTCAGCGATTCGTGCGGACATGTAGAAGCCGATACCAATTACAGCAGTGTAGAAAGGGGCGTCCTGCGACTGTTTGATAACGCGTCCAAAATCATTAGGTAAGAACTCTGGGACAACGAAATACCACAGGAAGAGCTGTACGAGTAAAGGTATATTACGGAACAGTTCTACATACCCACGGCTAAATGCCCGAGCAACTTTGGAAGGGTATGCCCTCATTATCCCGATGACGATGCCTACGGACAACGCCAAAATCCATGATGAAACAGAGGTGACTAGCGTCCACATCGTACCGTTGATCAGCAGATCTAAGTAACTCCCTTCGCCAGTAGGCGAAAGCTGGAAAATAACTCCCCAGTCCCAGTTATAATTCATGATGACCTCTTAACTTCAGTTTTTTTACTTATAGGCAGTAGGGTCAATCGAGTCTGAGGCTTTGCATTGCTCTGCAATGCCGACGCAGATCTCATGGAGAAGCTTAGGTTTATTGTCCATTCTCAGGATGCAAGTCCAAACCATTTATTATTAGAAGGCGCTCTTAAGTGAAAGCAGTTCCAGCTATTGCAATTGGCAAATTCTCTTCAGTCGAACGCAGGCTTCCTCGATCTCCTCCAGCGACGCGGCAAACGAAAGCCGTAGGTAACCTGGCGAGCCAAACGCGGAGCCCGGCACTACAGCCAATCCCTCCTGATCAAGCAGCAAGTGAGATAGCGCCATATCGGTTTTTTCTTTAAGTAGGCCAAACTTAAACAGATGCTCAATGGCTTCTTCGACTTTCACGAAAAGGTAAAAGGATCCTTCGCTCGGTATGAAGTCGATTCCTCGTACACCTTTAAGTGCAGCGCACATGGCCGTGTGTCGCTCACGATACGCAGACGCCATGGGGGCAACGAGTTCAGCTGAGTGATTGAGTGCTTCGATTGCTGCAGCTTGTGCAATTGCATTTATCGGCCCAGTGGTCTGAGCCTGAACGAGTTCGAAGGAGGTATGCAGATCGCCCAGGCTGGCAGAGTAACCAATTCGCCAGCCTGTCATTGCGTAGGCTTTTGAGACGCCATTGACAACAACTACGCGATCAGCCAGGTCGGGGCACGCGTTCGCCAGGTTTAGCATCGGCTTGTCACTTACAAGCACGTGCTCGTAGATGTCATCGCTTATGACGATAACGTTGGGGAACTCTCGAATCACATCCCCGATGGCGACGAGCTCTTCCAGGGAATACATCGCTCCACTGGGATTGCTTGGGCTATTGAGCATGATCGCCTTCACTCGCGGGCCCAATTTTGCGCGCAGCTGCTCGGGTTTTAAGCGGTAGCTCTGCTCAATGGGGCACTCAATCGGGACGACGACACCCCCGCAGAATGCCACCATGTCGGCATAACTTACCCAATAGGGTGTCGGGATGATTACCTCATCGCCATCCTCCACGATCGCACTCAAAACGTTATTCAGAGCTTGTTTTGCGCCGCTGGACACAACAATTTGCTCAGGGGTGTAAGACAGCCCATTCTCCCGCTTGAGCTTGGCCACGATTGCCTGGCGCAAAGCGAGCGTTCCAGGTGTCGGTGTGTAGCGGGTTTGACCATTGTTCATGGCCTCGATCGCAGCTGCGCGGATACGTTGAGGTGTATCGAAGTCGGGCTCACCTACTGCCATGTTCACGATCTGCCTGCCCTGGGACTTCAGTTGAGCAGCCTTGGTACTGAGGGTGAGGGTGGCGGGCGGTTGAATGCCGCTAAGTCGCTTCGTCAGGATAGATTTAGACATAATGACCACTTCTATATTTATTTGTTTTTTTGGTCGCGACCAAGGGAAAACGGCGTTCGTCGTGTTTTAGCCCACATTTGGAAGGCCGTAGCCATGGCCGCGTCGTTCTGTGTCTTTATCTTATCTTTTCTGCTTTTTTTGGGTGTAAAATGTTCTTTGTATGCAAATATTTGGTCGATTATGCTAATTATTCCACTTTCATTATTGCCTCTAAGCCAATGGGCGTGCCTTGTCCGACCTCCAATTAGCAGAAGCCACTCATAAATGGCCTATTTTTGGCTGGCCATATCGTTCCTACACTGCCATGGCCGGTTTTGTTAAGTGAGGCCTCAGAGTTGAATTGGTTTGGATGCCCCATAGGCATGTTTAGCTTTCTAATCCCAGAGCGGCATAGATCGCTGATTCAGCGCTACGGGAAGCAGAACCTTAGCGATCGAGTCAAAGGTTGTCGGAATAAGGAAGCCTTCCGTGAGGAGGGCTTTTACCGCCTGAATAGGGCTTGACTGAGTGTTCTAAGTGCCAAGGCATGCACTTAGTAAGTGCCATCACCCGTACTTTTCGCCGCGTTATGCTCTTGGCTAGGCAGAAAACTCTACTGCGAGTTTTCTGGTCGCTTGCGTGAGCAGGGTGCTATCCACCCCTACAGCGATAAAGAGCACACCGCGTTCGATATAACTTTTCGGTCGAGTAGCCCATGCAACCAAGGAAGGTCTCGATCTCGCACTCGTCACGACCGAACGAGGCTTCTAAGTCTGGAGCAATATGACAACTGCAAACGCAGCGTAATCATGCGTCGCGCTGCGGTGCCGATTCGAGCGCGCGAGCTAGATTGCGCGCGTTCTGACCCAAGAACCGGGTAAACCACTAGGTGAGGCGCAGTTGGAGGTTGCTTCGGCTTTGAACGTCAATGAGTGGTTCGTGGAAGAGGGCTGACTATAGATATGTGTGGGCCTTTAAACGACGAAACTCCTATCAATGCCATTGCCTCACCTCAAATCAGGCCTCCAGAACTCTTTGGCTTGCGCCATGATCCATGATCGGAATGCTTCGAGTGGGGCGCTGTGCCGCATGTTATTCGGGTAAACCAAATAGTAGGAATGCATCGCAGTGATCGTCATGGGATGTACTCGAACCAGGCCGCTCGCCCAGGCCGATTTCGATACAAAGAATTCGGGTACCAAGGCAATGCCCAGGCCTGACTCGGCAGCCTTCACCACCATGGAGTGCAGTTCGAACCCTACGGTGCGCGTGGAACCCATCCCATCAGGCATTCCAGCAGCTTCGAACCACTGCGGCCATGATTCGGGGCGGGTCGTGCAATAGAGGAGGGGAAATTTGAGGACATCGAGGGGGGCTTTAATGCATTCGTCGACCAGATCTTTGCGTGCTATCACAACCATGGCCTCACCGAAGAGCAAATCCGAAGTCGCCCTTGGCCAGACCGGTTTGCCGTGATGGATGGCCACCTCAAAGTGTTCGTCTTCGAATGAGAACGGGTTTGTCCTCACTCCCATGTTGATGCTCATTCCCGGATTCTGTTCATAGAAGCTAGGCAGCCGGGGGATTAACCATTCTTGGGCAAATGTTGGCATTACGGCCAGTTCAAGGCTGTTCTCGCCAGTCCCGTGTGCGGCCAATGACAGAGTGTCCCGCTCAATCTTCTGCAACGACTCACGTACCTGCTCACTATATAAGCGGCCTGCCTTTGTCAGCTCTACCCTCTGTTTCACCCGCACAAATAGCCGAATGCTCAGATTGGTTTCAAGTAAGTTGATCTGCCGAGAGATGGCGCTCTCGGTCAGCGAAAGCCCTCGTGCCGCAAGGGCGAAGCTTTCGTGGCGGGCCGCCGCTTCGAAAGCGATCTAGGCTGACATGGAAGGAATGCGTGAGCGACGTACCATGGTTCCTAAAACTCATTAACTGGCAATTTTTAATTGCTTTACGAAGCTTTCAAAGCTGCAAAAATATCTCAATAGGCTTTGATGATTCGGTCGTTTTTGCGCCGTAACGCTGCTACAGCTAACGTTTGCAGACAAATGAGTTTTAAGCAAGACGTCTTGTTGGCCCTGAAGGATGCCTATGTAGAGCTTCTCTCCAGCGTTTGCAAACTCAATCAGTTCCCCCAATCGAGCACTCTTCTAGGCGAAGCTGAGCAACACTGTCAGTGCGGCTGAAATGTTGAAGGAGGCTATCCACTAGGGCGTTGCTTTTGCCTGGTACTGGCTTCCACGTTTAGCTCCTGATCTATCCACGCTTTGCCTTTCGGTCGCTGCATCCAGTCTGAAGACTTGGAATAGGGTGTGGGCCGCCTTATCCGTTGAGACCTTTACACCTGAACTAGGTAAGTCCGACAACACGGTCTTTGATTTGTTAAGCAAGGGCCGACACAAAAAAGTAATGGAGTTGAGCATGATGAGCGGTGCTAAGAGTCTTGTACAAACCTTGCTGGATTCGGGGATAGACACATGTTTCGCTAACCCTGGTACTAGCGAACTGCATTTTGTTGCAGCCCTTGATCAAGTCCCTGGTATGCAGTGTGTGCTGGGCCTGCAGGAAAATGTCGTAACCGGCATGGCTGATGGCTATTTCCGTATTGCGCGCAAGCCTGCATGTACCCTGCTTCATTGCAGTCCGGGATTAGGCAATGGGTTGGGCAATCTGCACAATGCCCGTCGAGCTAATGCTGGCATCGTGAATATTGTTGGGGATCAAGCTACCTTCCACCGCCCCTACGATGCCCCTCTCACGGGAGACACGGTTGGATTGGCGCGCACCGTTTCCCAATGGGTACATACCAGCACTCAAGCCAGCGATCTGGGCCGCGACGGTGCTCTCGCAGCGAGAGCGGCTCGGACATTCCCTGGACAGATTGCTACTCTGATTCTTCCTGCTGACGTCTCCTGGGAAGATGGTGGTCGAATTGCGGCACCTATTGAATCACCTTTACCGCCTGCGATTGACACCCATACGATCGAGAATGCTGCTCGTGTTTTGCGTCAAGACGGATCCAAGGTATTGATCCTACTCTCGGGTCATGGCGTATTCGATGCAGCTCAGTCGCTTGCTTGGCGCATTGCAAAAGCTACTGGCGCTCAACTCATGGCTGACTATGTGATCGGACATGTTGCGCGTGGACGAGGCCGCTTGCCACTAGAGCGAGTTCCATACGGTATGGAAGCAGCAATCAACAAGCTCAAGCCTTTCGAACACATCGTCCTTGTGAGCGCAAAGGCGCCTGTCGGTTTTTTCGGATACCCGGGACTGCCATCTGCTCAGTACTCACCTACCGCGCAAATTCATGAACTGGCTCGTCCGGATCAAGACCCGGTTGAGGCGTTGCAAAGGCTAGTTGATGCGCTGGATGCTCCAGATGCGGCAATCCCTGATTCAGGCCCTCGTCCGAGTGTTGTAACTGGAGCGCCTACTTCGGAGGGCCTGGCGCTGACCCTTGCGGCCTTGATGCCTGAAAATGCTATCGTCTCAGACGAAAGCATTTCTTTCGGCCGAGGCTTCTATGCCTCTACTCACGCAGCGCCTGCGCATGACTGGCTGCATTTGGCTGGCGGCGCGATCGGCGACGGTATGCCGGTAGCGACTGGTGCTGCAATTGCTGCGGGTAAGCAACGCCGCGTTATCAACCTCCAGGCAGATGGCTCGGCAATGTATTCGCTGCAATCGCTGTGGACTCAAGCTCGGGAACAACTGCCCGTAACCACAATCATCCTGAACAACAGTAAGTACAACATTCTGATCGATGAATATAAGAATGTTGGAGCGTTTTCTGGCAGCACAGCCATGAGCATGCTTGATCTTGGCAATCCTGATATTAGCTGGGTGAAACTAGCGAATGGTATGGGGGTCGAGGCGGCGCGCGCAACCACGCTCGAGCAGTTAGCCGATTTTCTTGCTGGCAGCTTCAAAAGAGTTGGCCCATTCCTCATCGAGTTGATGATCTGATTTCGCCTTCCCGATTGGGCGGATCCCCCGTGAAGTTTTTTCGGCATGCAGGTGTGTAGCCTGGCAACCTCTTATCTGCGTGTATGTTGAGCGGTTGCGAAGGCATCTACCAAACCAGCAGGTCGAGAGCGATAAGGGGAAAAGCGTCTACGTTTTTTATGCGGACGCATTACCCTTAAAGCTAGGGCCGGCATGTACCAACGACATACCTATTTCTCACACGCTCGGTTTTGCGAGGTTTGTTCGCGGTTTAAGGCGATACGCATTAACTTGATTTGGTTCGCTACCGAGGCCATGGACATGCGCGCTGGCACCGAGAACGCGTTGGCCAAAGTGGTCACGGTATTCAGCGCGGCGAAGCCGCACTACGCTTATATCTTTGCCAATCGGAAGGCCAAGCGAATGAAAGTGCTGGTTCACGACGGGATTGGTGTCTGGCTGGCGGGGTGGCGGGTGAATCAGGGCAATTCCATTGGGCAAGGCCCTGGATTACCTTTTGAAACGCTGGGTAGCGCTGCCGCGCGACCCGGAAGATGGTGCTACTAGCTATTATCGAATCAATGGATACCAGCCTAATTTGCGCAAGGTCTATTCCGCCGGTTTTGGGAAAAAAATTAGCACAGGATGCTCAGATCATAGGGTGGAAAGGCGTAAAATAGAACTAAAATGAGTTTTGGTGGGGTGGCATGAGTTGATTCGTCTAAAGATTTTAGATGCCGCAAAATCCCTGCACTGAAGAAACATCTGGTGGTAGCATTAATAAATCGAATCTAAGGCATGTCTTTCTGTAAATTTAACGATTTGACAGTGCTTAAGCTATTTAAAATATCGAAGGTATTATCGAGTTTTGTCCATGTGCGCTATTTTTTTGAGATGGTTTGTTGTGTTTAAAATTTCATGTAATCAGTGCCGATAGCCATGTATATGCGGATGGATCAAATCGAGATTTACCTTGATCAAGTATTGAGGTAGGTAGCTAGTGGTCGGGCGAATTTTGCCTTCTGCTTTGCATGGTTTAAATAAACTGAGAGCCTGCGAGTACAGGAGCCGTTTTGGGTCAATCTTGATGTGAGTTGTTCGCAGCGCTGTGAATCATAATATAATCGCTCGCCTTGGGCGCTTCATTAGTTTCCTTGGAAGCGGTTAGCGTCCGCTGGTCTTGATTATTCCTTCGTCTAAAGATTGTGCGCCTAACAATAATAAGTGTGGAGCCGCTCATGAAGTCACTTGTAAATAGCCTCGAGGTTCCGGTAAGCAATCGGGTGCCGGAGATCGCCACCAAGCGAACTCAGGTGCGTTACATGATAATCGCAATGCTATTTATTGTTGCGATGTTAAATAACGCTGATCGGGCTATCTTGTCGATCACTGGCACGGAGATTCAAAGTAGCCTAGGAATTGATTCAATCACCTTGGGGTATTTGTTCGCATCGTTTGCGTGGGCCTATATGCTTGCGCAACTTCCTGGAGGCTGGTTGCTCGATCGTTTCGGCTCAAAACGAGTTTACGGGGTGAGCATTTTCTTATGGTCATTCTTTACTCTCATTCAAGGCTTCGTTCCAATATTGGGTATCGGCGCTTCTATCGTCGCGTTGTTTGTACTGCGCATAGCAGTAGGGGTAGCTGAAGGGCCGGCTTATGCTAATAACAGTCGCGTCGTTTCTTCTTGGTTTCCGTCATCGGAGAGGGGCACAGCGTCCGCAATTTTTGTGTCTGGCCAATACGCGGCAGCTGTTGTTTTTACACCGCTGATGGGATGGTTGACTCATGCACACGGCTGGCCTTCTGCCTATATAGTGATGGGTGTTATAGGAATTGTTGTTGCCTTTGGATGGATGGCGTGGTTTCACTTCCCCAGTCGCCACCCTAAGGTCAATCAGGCGGAGATCGATTACATCCGTGAAGGTGGTGGCATGGTTGACATGGATAGCCAGCCTGCGCAACAACGCAAAGCTAAAGGGGAAACAATTGCCTGCCTCAAACAACTCTTGAGCAATCGTATGTTGCTGGGAATGTATATCGGTCAGTACGGTATAACTACCATTGTCTACTTCTTCCTGACCTGGTTCCCGATATATTTGATCAAGGGGCTGAATATGCCGATAATGAACGCCGGGTTTGTTGCTGCCATTCCCGCAGTATTCGGCTTTCTCGGTGGGGTGCTGGGGGGCGTTTTCTCAGATTGGCTTTTACGTCGTGGACACTCAATCACATTCTCGCGCAAGGTGGTAATTGTAGTCGGGATGATGTTATCTATGTCGTTAGTGCTCTGTAACTGGGCAGGTGGTAACCAAACTCTAGTTATACTGTTCATGACGCTGGCATTTTTCGGTAAAGGGCTTGGCAGTCTAGGATGGGCGGTGGTCGCCGATACGGCACCTAAAGAAGCAGCTGGGATGACTGGCGGTTTATTTAATACCTTCGCAAACATTGCTGGTGTCACCACACCTATCGTCATAGGTTATTTGGTGCAGAAAACCGGCTCATTTGAGTGGGCTCTAATCTTTGTAGCCGCCAATGCACTTCTGACAATAATCAGTTACCTATTTATTGTTGGCCCTATCAAGCGCGTGGAACTTAATTAAGCAAACTATTGTCGGCCCCTGCTCGAGTTAAGTGCTTGGCAGGGGCACAAGCTCTTATGCTCGCCTTCTTTGCTAAAAAGTCAGCAGAGGAGATTGAGCGCTAACCGATAAAACTCGTAAACACGTCCAATCCCGAGCCCGGGTGTTTGGTGTTCTAGGCAGAGCATTTACAGGAGTCTTGAATGGCAGAAAAGTCTAAAAGTTTTATCCCTCGGGAGTTGATGATTTTTTATTTTCCATTTGGGTCTGAAGAGATGTCGGCCCAGATGAGCTTACTGATAGGAGCCCAAGTCTGTGGCCCAGTAGTGTGAATCGACTCGCCGGTAGAAGATACTGCGACTGTGGTAGGCATGTCTTTGAGCTCAAACTCATAGATTGCTTCCATGCCTAGATCTGCAAAGGCCACAACTCTCGATTTGGTAATGGCTTGAGAGACGAGGTATGCAGCACCGCCGACCGCCATTAGGTATACCGCCTTGTGCTCCTTGATCGCCTCGATCGCTACCGGGCCGCGTTCGGATTTTCCGATCATTCCCAACAGCCCAGTTTCGGCTAGTATTCGAGGCGTGAATTTATCCATTCGAGTAGAGGTTGTTGGCCCAGCTGGGCCGACTACTTCATCTCTAACTGGGTCGACGGGGCCTACGTAGTAGATGAACCTACCCTTTAGGTCTACAGGCAATGGATCGCCTTTGTCCATCATTTCGACCATCCGCTTGTGCGCAGCATCTCTCCCGGTCAGCAGCTTTCCACTCAACAAGAGTGTTTCACCAGGTCTCCAGGTTATAACATCTTCAGGGGTAACAGTATTAAGGTTGACGCGGCGAACACTGTCACCTGTTTCCCAAGCAACTTCTGGGTAATCGTCAATGCTCGGGGGGGCTAGTCGCGCAGGCCCTGAACCATCCAGAGTGAAGTGAATGTGCCTAGTGGCGGCGCAGTTAGGGATGATGCAGACCGGAAGCGATGCGGCATGGGTCGGATAGTCGAGGATTTTCACATCCAGCACCGTGGTCAGGCCCCCGAGGCCTTGGGCGCCGATCCCTAGCTGATTGACCTTGCGGTAAAGTTCTATGCGGAGTTCTTCAATTCGATTGCTCGGGCCGCGCTCAATCAGCTCATGTATATCGATAGGATCCATCAAGGACTGCTTTGCCATAACGGCAGCTTTTTCGGCGGTGCCGCCGATACCAATACCGAGCATGCCTGGCGGACACCAACCTGCTCCCATGGACGGAACAGTTTTAAGCACCCAGTCAACAATGGAGTCCGAGGGATTTAGCATTGCCAGCTTGGCTTTGTTCTCAGACCCACCGCCTTTCGCGGCGATATCGATTGTCAGTTCAGTTCCTGGAACTATGGAGTAGTGAATGATGGCCGGAGTGTTGTCCTGAGTGTTCGATCGTTTGCCTGCAGGATCACTTACGATGGATGCCCGTAGGAGGTTATCGGGCTGCGTGTAAGCGCGTCGAACTCCTTCGTTGATCATGTCATTGAGGCTCATCGTGCAGCCCCCCCATCCAATATCCATACCCGCCCGGACGAATACCGTGACAATGCCAGTGTCCTGACAAATCGGCCTGTGTCCCAGCGCGCACATTCGCGAATTGGTAAGAATCTGCGCCATTGCGTCGCGCGCTGCAGGTGACTCTTCACGTTGATAAGCGGAATGTAACGACTTAATAAAGTCTGTCGGATGGTAGTAGGAAATATACTGCAGGCTATCTGCGACACTTTGGATAACATCTTCTTGTTCGATACTACGCATGCTGTGCCAAATCCACTTTTTGTAAGTGCCGCAGATATATGAGTTGTTTGAATGAGGTGAGTGTCAACCACTTATTCGACGTCCCAAAGACTGCTGCTTGTAGGTTGAAATTGATAATGAGAGCCTGTAGGTGTTTTGTGAATTATCGCTTCATTAACGGGGCGTTAATTTTTGATGAACACCACCTAGCGCGGAATCCTCATGCATCTTGATCTGACTGACCTCAAGCTCTTTATCCACATTGCGGAGGCGCCAAGCCTTACCAAGGGGGCCCGGAAAATGTTCATGTCGCCGGCAGCAGCCAGCGTGCGTATCAAGGGGATGGAAGTACGGCTCGGAGCAACGCTTTTCTACCGGGACAGTCGCGGCGTCGAACTCACGGAATCGGGCAAGCGTCTGCTCGTTCACGCTCGCATAATCCTGCGACAAATCGGCTATGTGCTGAGTGAGTTTGCAGAGTATGCAGAAGCAACATCTGGCCACATCCGGATATTTGCCAATAGCACTGCGGTCACCGAGTTTCTGCCTGAAATTTTGGCGCGTTACCTGGCGGATAACCCCGGTGTGACGGTTGATCTTCAGGAACGGTTGTCTCGGGACATCGTACGAGGCGTTTTGGAGGGAGCCACGGACATGGGTATCATCGCGGGGCCGGTTAACACCAGTGGTATCGAGGTGCTCAACTTCAGCACTGATCGACTGGTCGTCATCGTCCCAAAGGATCACGAACTGGTAGATCGCGGGGTAGTGCGTCTTGCCGACATCCTTGAGTTTCAGCATGTGGGGCTGCATTCAGGCAGCACGCTGAGCTCGTTTTTGCGCGAGCGTGCTGAGGAGATTGGCTCGCAGTTGTACTGGCGAATCCAGTTAGCGAGCTTCGAAGCGGTTTGCCGGATGGTAGAGGTGGGGGTAGGCATCAGCGTGGTGCCTGAATCTGCTTCACTGCGGCATAGCAAGACTATGCAGCTTGCTGTGCTGCAATTGGCTGAGCCTTGGGCGGTGCGAGAGCGGAGTATCTTGGTGCGGGAGCTGGACGCGTTGCCTGGATGCATGAAAAAGCTTGTTGAAGCGATTCGCCCCTCGGACGATTAGGAGAAAATTTGACCCGGTGGCAGCTCTGGCTTCCAGTTAGGAGAAGGTCAGTTGACATTTTGGTAACTGACAGGAGAACCCTGTTCCCTATAATCGGAATGGCGAGACCCATGTGATAAATGTAAATCAATAAGATCGGAGTTTCCATGTCCAAGACCTTCGCCAAGCGTATCGGCTTCCTGCAAAAGCGCAACGATCTGACCTTAGAGCAGTTTGCTGCACACTGGAGAGGTGTTCACGCCGTACTGTGTCAGCGCATCCCTGGCCTCAAACGTTACGCCATCAACATCATCGATCGTGAGGCGAACCCTGACGTTCATTACGATGGCTTTTCCGAACTGTGGTTTGACAGCCGCGAAGCCCATGATGCTGCGTTCTCCAGCCCAGAAGGCGTTGAGCTGTTGGCAGACATTCCAAATTTCGTGGGTAAGCTCAGTGGAGTGATGGTCACCGAGGAACGTTTCATCTGGCCAGCCGGCGAGTGAAATAATCTCTGAAACGAGGAGGCAACTGGCTTCCTCGTTTCGTGCCCGTTGCGAAAGTCCGAAGTAGGCATCGATTTTGATGCTCTCTCGGCCGGAGCATAAAAACCTCGCCCGATCAGATAATCATGATCTGCCGCGTTTCGCTCATCATGTTTCCTTCGAATAGTGCCTTTCGAAAACGGTTTTCTGCATTTCTGCATTACAGGCGTACCTCTACCATCGCCGACATTCGATCTTGCGGTATACCCGAGTGGTCAAATTTAACTTGATCTGCTTTTCGCAACTGCATGGGCGGCGGTAATCGACCCAATCATCTGACGATCCTTATACTCCAGATGCTGTTCCACACGGTGTCGTATGCATCCTCCTTTGGGTAGTGCGGCTCGGTCAGCTTGACCAAACCTTCCCAAGGAACTTCCTGATCCATCTCGATCAGGAAACGTTCAAGGCGGGTCTATTGGCGTTTGCCAGCGTATTTGGCATCAGCGATGGTATTTACTCACTGGGGCGCAACCGCTCCTCTTTGAGGACAGGCGTATCTCACTAGATTCGGTAGTTTTTTTCATAGTTTCCTAGCCTACTCTAGTTAAGGTTAATCGCGGGATTAATGATATTTCTGTATTGGAATAGTATGGTGATAATGCAAAAAATTATTTGTTATTTTGCTCCTGAGGGTAATTTAATTGGATTATAAATTGTCGGGGGGTAATGTTAGTATTTGTCTGCAAAACCAACTATCCGCACTATTTTTAATCGCCGATAATTGAATAGATTGATCCCGTCTAGGTGCTCATCTGCTAATTTTTTAGCTATATCACCCATGTCAATCAAGAGAGCCCACTTGTTATCATAAATCAATGGAATTTTTCTGGCGGGCGTGTTAAGTATATGCTTATGCTAGTTCTTTGTTGAGTAAAAGCAGTGGGGATGCAGTGTCAAAAACGTGTTTAATGCCCTTGTTGCTCTTTAGCTAAATTTTGCTAGTGCGAATGGTAATTCTATGACTCAACCATTGACCGTAAGCGCCACGTGGCTCCTAGGAGTCATTGATGAACTCATCAGGCAAGGCATTTCCCCTGAGCAATTGGGGGCATCCTGGGCCCGAGAACTGAAAGGTCTGGCTCCTACGCGTCAACTTCAATTGGTGCAAGTAAGAAGGTTATGGTATCGCGCTATTGAGGTCACTGAAGACCCATTGCTGGGTTTGAAAGTTGGCATGTCGCTACCATTGCAGTCGATGAACATCGTTGCATTGATTTTAGTGCACAGCAGTTCATTGCGCCATGCACTTTCCAATACGGTAAAATTTCAGCAGTTGGTTAGTAATTCGGGACGATTTATTACAGAGTCGCTTTCTGACCACGGCATCCAATTGGTTTATCAGGTTACGCCTAGCCATTTGGCGATGCATCCAGCCCAACTCGACTCGCTGTTTGCCGCCTTTTTGGGGCTGCTTTATCGCTGCATGCCACCTGACCGCAAGCCAAGTTGTGTGGAGTTGCCAGGCACTGACTCGAGCCTAGCTGAGAACTATGAGGCCTATTTCAATTGCCGAGTAATTTTGGGTGGTAAGCAGGGACGTGTTTTATTCGACGCCGAGATGTTGGATGTCCCATGGGAGGCAGCTGACCCAGCATTGCTCCGCGTACTTTTGGGCCGAGCGGAAGCGTTGCTTAAAACTCAGGGCCGCTCTGAAACTCTTGTTGATTATGTGGCCGCGGCGATTGTCGCTCAGGGGTTTACAAGTGCTAATTGCGATACCGTAGCGCGTTCCCTAGATCTCAGTAGGCGAACCCTGCAGCGTCGGCTTGCTGAATGCGGTTCCAGCTTCCGGCAATTACTGGAAGCGGTGCGCATGCAAGAAGCTCTGGAGGGGCTTGCCGATCACACCCTGCCGCTTGTGATGCTTGCTGAGCGGCTGGGTTACGCTGAACCCAGCGCATTCTCGCATGCTGTACGATCGCACTTTGGTAAGGCACCTCGGGCACTTCGTCTTGAACTGGCAAGGACATTGAACGAAAGCGATAAGATCCTTGAACGACACGAAATGGCCCCCTTAAATCGAACCTTTATATGAAGCGGTCTGCTTTGTTAAGTGAGATAAAGCGCAAATCTTACGTTCGGAGCTCTCGAAAAAGGTCTCGCCCAAGTATGGCGCTTGCTGCGACCAAGCCACTCACCATTGCGCCGCTGACTCCTGCAGCCGTCACATCCTGGCCGCTGAAGTAGAGTCCTTCTACCGGGCCATGCGCGCGCATCCATCGCTGAGCAAACCGAAGTGGTGTTTGCTCGTACCCCATAAAATTGCCATGGCTGCGGTTAAGAAAGTGGTTGAATGTCAAAGGTGTGGCCAACTCAGTATGGCCTATGCGCCCACGGATTTGCGGATAGTGCTTCAAAGCCTCAATCAGTAAATTTTCTTTCAACAGTGCAGTCATATCCTCGTACTCAATGCCTCTGTTTTTCCACGTTGTACCTGTAAACCGCTCAAAAACTTTCCAGTCAGTCAAGCCGCATACATCCATCGTGCTTTTTTTCGGGAAGCGTTCAGTCCAACTTGGGTCACGCAAAGATGGATGCGAGATGAAGTACAGTGGCATCGGCTGACCTTCTGGATCGGCCTTGTAACGTGCGAGGTTAGCTGGCAAATCGTTGCTTGGGTGCACCCAAAGATTAGCTGGATGAATATTTAAATCAGCGGTGGGAATGTCGATTCCGATATTAAGAACAGCGAAGCACTGTGTCGTACCAAGGGTTTTCGTAGCCTCGGCCAATGGCTGCGCGAGAATAGGGTCGGAATGAGCCAACAAGGGCACAGTCTGAGAAATACCAATAGCACTCACTACCTTGTGAGCACGTATCATGCTCCCACCTGCCGTTTGCACACCGACAACGCAACCGCTTGCCGTTTCGATACCTACTACCTCTGCCGCGACCAGGCAAGCTCCCCCCGCAGATCTAACAGTGTCGGCCATCGCTTCGGCGATGCGTGGTGCGCCGCCAACCGGGTAACTCGCACCATCTATATAGTGGCTGAATACCATTGCATGGATTGCAAAAGAGGCTTCAGAAGGAGAGTTGCAGTAGTCACCGTAATTCCCACACCATACCGCTTTGAGGTCGGCGTTATCGGTCAGTTCGTTCAAAACTTCCAACACGGTACGGCGCGCCAGTGGCATAAATACAGCCTGTACACGGGAGAATTCCAGTTCCGATATTGACTGCGGCATTGCTCGTTCACTGAAGAAGGATTTTGCTGCCCGATTTGCTTCACCCACCAGTTCTACATAACGATCAATTGCTTGTGCGTCTTTCGGAAAATAATTCTTCAGCCGATCCTTGTACGCTTGTGCTCCTGCAAGGTGATCATACTGGTGCGAACCGACAATGATGCGGTTATAGATTTCGGGCATGGGAGCCCATTGAAGCTTGCCGCGAGAGACCTTATCGAAGAGACGATACAGTCCGCTAGTTTTACGATGAACCTCACCTATGTAGTGCAGTCCTACATCCCACTCGAAACCCTTGCGCTCGAATGACTGCAGACAGCCGCCAAGAACAGCGTGACGCTCCAGCACCAATACCCGCTGGCCCTCTAGAGCTAGCAACGCGGCAGTGCTCAGACCTCCCGCCCCAGAACCTATGACGATCGTGTCGAAGATGCCATCCAGCTCGCCACGAGCTAATGCACGTTTAAAACTCAGATCGTATTCGCTCAAAGTATGCCCCCTGATCTCAACACTTTCAGAATCATTGCGGTTCGGAAATTGTGTAGCCAGGCGCAGTTTGTGTGGGCGACCACGGTGAGTGAATGGCGTCACGCGCCAAAGACTTGTTGTGACGCGACATCCCTTCGTTGTTGGCATCTCAAAACAACTCTGTGTCGCACGGTAGCAATGACAGCTCGGTACTGAAGTTTGAGAATTCATCTGCGATCGTATTCATAAGAATGAGAGACGGGACTGCGATGATGAACAGCGACTTCCGATATATCCGAGTGAAATCAGAGCCTCATGGTTTCGGCGCAAGCATTGCAGGTATTTCGATTGGTGAACCGCTGCCAGCTGTCGTCCTGGAAGAGGTGAAGCAGGCTTGGGCCAGACATTTAGTGATTTGCTTTCCGGATCAACCGCTCAGCCATGAACAGCTGGAGGCATTTACGCTTCAGTTTGGTCATTTCGGGGTAGACCCTTACATCGTCGCGATGGAAGCTCATCCACACATACTTGAAGTCAGGCGTGAGCCTGATGAAAAAGCAGTCAATTTCGGTGCTCAGTGGCACTCTGACTGGAGTTTCCAGGAACAGCCGCCAGCAGGAACCATTTTGCATTCCAAAGTCACTCCTCCTGTGGGCGGTGATACACTTTTTGCTGACGGATGCCGAGCCTATGACGACCTGTCTGAAACAATGAAGGGATTACTTGATAATCTCTTTGCAGTTCATTCCGCCAGGGTGCCTTATGGCAAAGACGGTTTGTTCGCTAAAGAAACAGAAGCGCGCTCAATGAAAATCGTGATCAGTGAAGATGCTGATAAAATTTTCACTCATCCTCTAGTTCGCGTGCACCCAATAACCGGCCGGAGGGCGCTATATATAAGCCCTGTATACACGTTAGGTATTCAGGGAATGAGTCGTGGTGAATCTGCTTCCCTGCTGAGCTATCTCTATCAGCATATGGTGCAAGACGAGTATATCTATCGCCACCGATGGACACCGAACATGCTTACGCTTTGGGACAATCGTTGTACGCTACACAACGCGGACGGTGGCTACGACGGCCATCTACGAGTCATGCACCGAACAACTATCGCGGGTGAGCGGCCTATTGGCGTTATCTCGGCTTAATCTCCAACCAGAATGGGTATCTTTAATGATAGATGTAAGCATTCTTTACCCGAATGAAGCAGATTGTTCCTTCGATTTCGATTACTACATTACTCATCACATGCCTATGATCCAGCAGAAGATGGGAGGGGCCTGCAGCCATTTCACGATCGAAAAAGGTCTTCAAGGCCCAACGCCGGGAAGCAGGCCTACGTACATTGCGATGGGGCATCTTTTTTTCGAATCGCTAGAGTCATTTGTTGACGCATTTGTGCCTCACGCAAAGGCTATCGCAGCAGATATTGATAATTACACTAACGTAAAACCTGTTGTTCAAATTAGCGAAATATTGATCGCATGAAGTTTAACGTCTGGAGAATCGTTCAAGTAGGGCTGAGCACATCACATCAGCTTTTTGCGATGTCCCGAACCGTTGGTCGAGTAGTAGGTCTCCATCTTTGGTCGTTTGTCACTTCAAGCAAGGTTAGTCCGGCACCCTACTTGAGTAACCAGCCCCTGACCAAACTCTCGAATTCGTTCACCGTGATTTCGAGATTGGGATTTGCTATTGGTAGGAGAGTTATTTTCCCTATATTTCAACCAGATTGGCAATGGCGCGATGGGCATGCGGGGCAGGGGGCAGCATCTAGGCTGTCGAATCCTCATAATGGATTCGGTAATGGACTTTAGCATTTGCATCCAGCGCCAGCATCGTCGAGATGTACCATCCTATGACCACCAAAAAACATAAAAGGCAAGCGGAGCGCGCAGGCGTGAGGATGGAGGCCCGGCAGGGCCGAGACTTGGCTCCGCCAGGCTCGGTTCACGACAACCATCCCCTCAGGGACACGCTTATACTCAAACTGGTAACCCGTGCAGTCGCTATGTCCTCAGCAAGCCTTTAACGTTTTCTTGCGCGTAATGGCCACCTCTCCATGATGAAGATTGCTGACTCTAGATGCACTCCCGTGTAAGGGGGGGGCGGGGACTCATCCTTCATTTCTCGAGAGGTCAGTGAGTGCTGAGGCTAGCGCAGCCGCCTGCTGAGGCGTGAACCTAAAGCGCGACTCATCGATTTTGACTGAAATCACGCCGTTGGATTCGGTATCCAGGAGAACAGCGTAGCTGTTGTCATCGTCTATGACTTCACCCTCGGCAATGCCGGGCCGAGTGAAGACGGCGAGCCTAATTTCGTCTAAGTCACCTTCGGGCGAACCATCCTTGAACGTGAAGAATCTGTTCGGGGGCAGCTTTGTACTCATGGTTGATATTCCTCAGAAAATAAGTCGCATGACTATTTAAACGGAGGTGAAATTTAAAACTTGAGTAGAGGTTAAAAAACGACCTTGTCTACAGAGCACATTCCGACAAAGGAGGGTTGGTAGGCCTGAGAGATAGCTCTCATCATCTAGGCTAGGATCGCGGATATTTGAGATCAAAATCAAAAAGCGGCTGCCTCATAGGAGTTTTTTGAGCCGAGCTAGACCTTGCTTGATATGTCCGGCGTTTTCGCCAATGGTTTCAAGGGCGCCACGGACGTTGTTTCCTACATCCGCATGTCCGTGAGCCTCCACATGGAGGGTCAATTCCATGAGTGCAGCTTCGAGAGCGAGCTGATTTTGGTACATTCTTTCCAGAACGTCTGATAACGAATATTCGCTTGCCATTTTCCCTCTCCTCTCCTTGGAATCATCTGAGCATATCCGTTGTGGCACGACCTAGGGTATCAAGCGCATCTCGCGTAGTTTGTCGAACACATCGAAAAATGCTTGATCGCTCGCTTGGTAGGCAGTGAAGCCCATGGCACGGCTTTTCGACATATCCGTTACTACTTCGATTGGTCGACCGAGGTCTGCATCGGTATGCCATGGGGATATCAGGCGACCAATATCGGATTCTTTCAAGCCGTTCTCCGCGACTATTTGCGTCCATGCGGCTTGATCGTCAGCCATCTGCTTCTCAAGAGGGGAGAGTGAAGCGGGATAATCGGCGGCAGGCAAGTCGAAATAGTCGGCAATTCGGCTCCACATCCATTTCCAACGAAATACATCGCCGTTAGTGACGTTGAATGCTTGATTGGCCGCAGCCGGTGTGGTGGCCGCCCACATTTGTTGTTTCGCCAACTGCCGGGCGTCCGTCATATCGGTGAGGCTGTCCCACTGCACCCTTGATCCGGGAAACACAAAAGGGCGATTGGTCTGTTTGCAAATCGAGGCATAGACGGCGAGGGTAGTTGCCATGTTCATAGCATTACCTACAGCAACCCCGGTGACTGTATGCGGGCGATGAACGCTCCATGTGAAGCCGTCCTTTTCAGCAGCAACGAAGAGTTCGTCTTCTTGGGCGTAGTAGAAATTCTCAACGTCCAAACGACCCTGCTCTTCGCGGAACGGCGTTTGCGGGAGGCTGCCTTTTCCATAGGCTTCGAATGGGCCGAGGTAGTGTTTCAGGCCAGTGACCAATGCTACGTGCTCGACGCTCTTGGCTGGGCGAATGGCGGTGAGCACATTGCGAACCATGGCGGCATTAACGCGAATGTTTTCGGCCTCCGTGGCTTGCCGTGACCATGTGGTGATGAACACATGAGTAGGTTTCAGATCCGCAAGCGCATCTTCCAGCGAAGCTGGATCTTGGAGATCTGCCGCGACGGGGATCACGCCTTGCGATTGCGACGGGTGCCTCGATAGCGCGGCGCCCTGCCACTTGTTGTCGATTAGTAACTGAGTGATGGCGCTGCCGACGATGCCACTGGTGCCCACAACCAAAGCTGTCTCGGTCATACGTTTCTCCTGGATTTAGGTTTGGGAGTCCGCCTAAGCAACAGAGGTTCAACCTAAACCGGATCCGTACGGGGGGCCGTCGTAAGAGGATGTCGAACACACCTCCCGAACTCCAGTATTTGGAGCGATGGTGTCTCCCATTTTTAAGCGGACTCTCATGTAGCCCACCTTGCCATCAATATCTCGCCCAAGCAGGGCTTTTGGGCCTACAGTCTTGAGTGTCGCTCACTGCGTAAGGAATACAAATGAACGCGTTGCCTTTAACCTCTGTGCCAAAGCACGTCAGCCTGCTGGGTTATGGCGGTCTGTTGCCGTTTATTTTTCTGGCGCTGCTGATCCCGTTCTCTCTCGAACATCGGCCATTGTTTGAAATTGCGCTTGTTAACTATGGCGCAGTCATCCTGAGCTTCGTCGGAGCCTTGCACTGGGGCTTCGCCATGAGCGTGCAAGACATAAGCGCCGAGCAGCGCTCCGACCGGTTTATCTGGAGTGTCATTCCTGCGCTTATTGCTTGGATTGCCACGTTATTGCCAATGCCATTGGGTTGCTTGCTGTTGGTCATCGGCTTTGTTGTCCACCTCCGGCAGGACAGGCAGCTGTTGCGGGTTATGAGCTTGCCCGTCTGGTCCCTGCCGATGCGATTACGGCTTACGTTCGTGGCGAGCGTCTGCTTGCTGCTTGCCGCGCTCGTTGAGGCGCTTCATTCGTGAAGTCTCGTGTGCCCGACTCACTTCCATCCAAGCACCGCGTCTGAATTAAGACGAGGCTGTTGGGCCTCTTGGCTCGTGGAAAGGTGACATGGGGTCAGTAGCAAGCGGAGCGCGCAGGCGGGAGGATGGAAGCCCACAGGGCCAAGACTCGGCAACGGCGAGGCTTGGTTCACGACAGCCGTCCTCGCAGAGGCGCGCTCGACATTGGCTCCCTAGAGCGCCTTCAGGAGACGCTCAAGCGTCTGATGTTCCCATGTGCTGAGCAACGCAATGGGATCTGTTCCAAATCTAACCCCCGCGTCAAACGACCATCGCCGTCCAGCCGGACTGACGCATTCTTCGCAGTAATCCAGCTGATCGCAGTCGTTATAAATCGACATCTGCCAATCATCTACATTGATCTGGAAGTGGCCGGAATAAATCTCGTCCCACGATTCATGACCAACCTTACTCATGACGCTTCGACCGAAAATTGCCTCCCTCAGTACCTGGGATACCTCTCTTGCGGAGAGCTCAGCCGCAGTGTTTTCGCTAGCGCTATCTACCTTTGATGAACAAGCTGCCGTTCTGGCCTCTTTCAGCCTTTGCTCAGCGTACATAGCCGGATCATCATCTGGTGGAGGGTAGCCTGCGACTGAGAGAGCTTCGGCGCGCTCTTCAATGAGCAGGCGCTCAGGATCACGAGCGACTTGATGGGCTCTGCCCGGCACGCGCCAAATGGCATCCATTCGTGGCTCCTCTGAGGCTGACCGGCTTACTCTCCAACCGGCTTCGTTGGGATCTTTCGATAGCAGGTAACCACCACAGTTGGGCACGTGGTTAGCGATCTCATAATCACGCCAGTCCAACATAGCCGCGCCATCAATGCCGAGCGGCTTGCGATCAATAAGCCAGGCTACAGCGTTGATAACCTGACCATGCGAAAACGCTATGATGTCTTGGGCGGGATGTTCAGCAAGACGCTCCAGGAAAGACTGAGCTCTAGCTATGAAATCTAGAAATGACTCAGCGCCTTCACCATCCGTGAAACCAGGATCTGCTTTGGCCCAATACACCTCCACCCATTCGCGCCGATCAGCGACGGTTGTGCTAGTGCACCGCGCGGGTTCAAGGTAAGTGAATTCTTGGATGGGCCAAGTTTCAAAAGGGATATGAGGAAACACCGATGCGGTCGCCATAGCGGTTGAGTGCGCTCGGGTGAAAGGCGAGGCAACGATCAGAGCCGGAGGATGGTTGAACGACAGAGCCACCAGGTGCGCTTGCTCAAATCCTTTCGGAGTGAGAGGAATGGTCGAGTGATCTAAAGTGGCTTGGCCCGCGTTCGCAGCGCTCTCTCCGTGGCGGATTAGCCTCACATGTTTCATTAACCAACTACTCGCACAGGTTCGGCCATCATTTTCTATAGGATCCTCAAGATTACTGGTACTCACCTTTCAATCAAAAAGTCTCGAAAGCAATCCCTCTATCTGGGTGCCTGCATGGTTGAATTTCAGCTCTTCGAGCTTAGCTGCCCTTCGTTCGCCGGTGAGCAAGCTTAGTCCGTGAAGCGCGTTAAGTAACTTCTGGACATCGCTAATTTCCGAACGCAAGGTAAGCCAGGTAGTGTTCACTCGACGAGCTAACTCGTCGGCCTCATGGCTCAAGCGTTGCGACTCAATTAGCTTGTTAGCGTTGGTGGTGGCCTTAAGATGAGCTAAAGCCTGCTCAAGTTCGTCCAGTAGCTCGGTAACAGCCTCCGACTGGTCAAGTGACACGGGGCGCCCCTCCACATAAATCATGTCCGCCTGAACGCAATAGACAGCTAGCGGCCCTTCACCCCCTCCGGTGCAATCAAGTGCAAGAACGTTCCCTAGCCGAACAGGCTCTGGAATCCAGGTGTGCCCCGTGCACACACGCCAGACCCCTTTGACACCTTCTCGATGGTGCTTTTTGATCCGCTCGCGCCCCCATAGCGCGATCTCTTCTACAGCAGGGATTGATATGTCTCGAGTGAACTCGACCCATGACATCCCGGCAGGGACATCAGCATGAACAACGCCAACCAAACCGCGAGGGGACTCAATTTCTATGACTGTGGGAAGGCTCTCGAGCTTTCCAATGACCATCTCTTTCGATTCGTCGGCTATGGTCGACCACCAGCCTGCACCATGAGCTACATAACGAGCGCTGGGGTTTTCCCTGTAAGCGTTGATAAGCATCTGCTCATGGTTACCTTGAACGGTGAAGAACCACGGCTCACCAAGAAGCTTCAGACCGTCGAGGACTCCAGGCCCGCGATCTATGAGATCACCCACCCCAATGACTCGGTCGATAGTTTTGTCGAAACCGAGCTTCATCAATCCTTTGTAGAGATCAATCGACTTGAAGTGAATGTCACCGATAACGAAGTCGCGACCGGCCTCGTTCCGGGGAAGCCTCAGGACTTTCTGACTCATGCGCGGGTTCCTTCCTCAATGGCCATCTATCAAGTGACCAAACCCGTATTGTCCACCCCGCGACTGCACCTTCCAACAGAAATCTGGACGGACAGGATGACTGCACTCTATTGCGTAGGGCTGAGGTATACCGAATTTCTTCCGTCGATGAAAATGACCAGAGCAAGCGGAGCGCGCAGGCCAGTAAGGCCGGAGACGCGAGGATGGAAGCCCAGAGGGCCATGACTTGGCGTCAGCCATGGCATGGTTTACGACAGCCGACCCGATAGGGCGCGCCATAAACCGCGATTTGCTCAGATTGAAGGATTGCTGATGTTCTGCAGACTTATGTATTCCAATATTTTTGGACTGTGCTTCTGGCAATGCCGAGCTTTTCAGCGATTGTTTTTCTGTCGAAACCTTGCGCTTTCAGGGCTCGAACGTAATCCGCATTAAGCGGCTGCTTAGGCTTACCCTGGGAGCGCTTGATGAGCTTTCCATCACTGAATTGCTCCTCTACCAACTGCCACCCTCCGGACACCTCGAATTCCCTGATTCGCAAGGCAGTACGTTGCAACGCTTCTGAAGGAAGTTCTTCACCCTGCGCAGCAATGGCGAGAGTGACCATAGTCAAAAGGTCGAGGCCTAGGTAGTCAGCGATCTCGTCCAGTTTCTCCAGCGTCGCATTCGCTCGGGCCTGCTCAAGCTTCCCCACGTACGTTCTGTGCGTTGCCCCCGCCAACTCTTCGTAACTCAACCCCTGATGAGCACGAGCTCCTCGCAATGCTCCTGCCAGCGCTTCTTTCAGATGCATGAGTCGGATCCTCAAAACTGAGGATAGAGCCACGGCAAGCGTGTTTCGATAAACAGACTATGATGATATTATCGTGTCATTAGGTTTGTCAGGCGGTCGTCGATCAAGGCGCCACGGTGTCAGGAGCGATGGTTTGATCAGGAGAGCGGGTGGTGGGACATTGCTCGGTGGCCTTGATGCGAGCCGCTCCATAGAGCGTGCATTGGATAGCCTCCGCATGCCTACCTGCAACCATGATCCAAGGCTTCCTGGCATGAACCGAATGCGATTTTTTGACCGAAGGCAGGGATAGGTAGTAATGAAATTTGATTGCGTGAAGTTTTCTGGGAAAGTCGATTACGTTCGGCATACGGATCGTATAAGTGGCGGTTATAAGGCTAATGTCAGTATTAATGGGGCCGTGATACCAAAACTACAGCTGACGAATAAGCTTTATGACGAACTTGAGGCTGGCGAAAATGTGACGTTGTACGGCGTTTTTAAAAATAAAAGAAAAAAAGAAGAAAACGACGGCTTTATATATGGACTTCAGAAAGAGAGCGGCGAAAAAATGTTCGCGACTCACTATAGATATCAAGTTCCTATTTTTATGGCATTTACGGCTGCTATAGCTTTTTGTCTGACATTCGTTGCAGGCTGGTTTGCATCGATATTTCCAGTGCTGATGCTCTTTGGCAAAGATGACCCGAATTACATGTATAACACTACTATATTTGCGACAATTGAAGCGAGTATGGTCGCTGCTTTTTTCCTGTGGCGGGCCTGGCTAATGTTCAGCGTTACGGCGGATCCAGAAAGCTGGGAAACCATTGAGCCAGCAACTCTTTCGAGCCGCTTCAGTAAGTTTTATAAGTAACACGTCTGTCGGTGGGTGGGGTACGTGCAACGTTTGCTCCACTTGCTCCACTTGCTTCACAGCGCGGCAAGATCCAGGTTCGCTGGGCAATGCCGCCTGACTAGCAGATGGAGTCGTGGGTCGTGGGAGAGCGAATTAGTGAACAGTGGTAGGAGCTACCGGGGGAAGAGTGCGGAATCTGATAGCCTTAACGAGGGACAACCTGCATGAGCTCGAAGCCATCGAGCGCCTCGCCTCGACGCTTGGTGCCGACCGCTTCTGTGTTCTGGCATTGCAGATCGCTCACGAACACCCGATCAAGATCGAGGAGTCCTATCTATCTGTACGTAAACTGCAGCACAGCTCGGTCATTGGCATGAGCGCCGCCCCGTTTGAGGCGCTACGCTCCGTATGCGAAGTCATTATTGAGCGAGATCCTGAGCTGCTGCGGATACTCTCATATCGCAATCGACATGAGAGTCGCACGACTATTCCCCATGGACTTTGGCTAGCTCTACTAGACTGGGCTAATGGAGACATGTCTCAGATCTACGCCGTCTGATCGCATGGATTGATGGGCGCTGGGTTCGAAGATCGTTGCCACGTTCCACGATTGATCGCTGACAACAAGGTTGTTGGGAGCTTAGTCGCATACAGAAGGGAAGCATGCGCTCGCTGGCAGAATACAAGGGGGAGGAACAGGCTCAAGCCCATTGACCGCGGCAATTGTAGGTTTCAATGCTCGGCAGACCAAATATGGCATCTTTGTTTTTTCATCGTTGAGATACTGGCTGTCTAAAGTAAAGGGATGACTATGGCTCGAGTCTAAGGATCTTGGCCTGTGGGCAAGCGGAGCGCGCAGGCGTGTGGGATGGACGCCCGTAGGGACGAGACGTGGCTTGCCACGGCTCGGTTCACGCCAGCCATCCGCCGAAGGCGGCACGCCATAACCACCGCCCTGCTTTGTGAAAAGGAGGCTTAAATGACCTGCGATTTATTCCGCGAGCGTGAGAGAACTAGGCGAAGGGTTCTGTGGGCGCTTGCCACCTTCCACCCTGGTGATCCCAGTGCATCCGACCTCCTTCTCATCCTCGATGATCTCGACGACCAAGAGCGAAACGACATCCCCTGTAGCGATAAGCTACTCGACCTCATTGAGGTTCGTAACTCTGTCTCGGTAATGCGTCATAACTCCGGAATCAACATCATTTTGGAGCAGACTATTCCGCACCCCTGGAGAGAGCGTTTCTACCAAGCAAGCGTCGGGTCGACCAGGTTGGTCGATGGGCCATACGCCTCAGGCTGGGATAAATTCCTGGCGAGTTGGGAAGCAGAGATGCGACACCTGGAGCAGCATAGGGCCGCAAGAAATAAATCTAAAAAAGACTGAGCGGGTGAGGGCATGGGACAAGAGGATGACACGGTGTACTGCGATATCCAGATGCCGCTAGCCCAGGGCCGAGAGCTTCTGGAGTTGGTAAATGCACTGCGAGAATCGAAAGCTCATCCGCGTCTCGACAAAGTCTTCGAGCACATGCAAGACGAACTCAGTACATCCATCGATTTCGTCGAAAACCCACCAACCAGGTACTTGTTTCGGCCGACGTACCACTGAGCATCGGCACTAGAGCATCAAGGAGGATATAGGCTAAGGCCAACGTACTAGCTGAAGCTCCTTGATTCGAATCGCCATCGCAATATCCGAAACCCCAAATTGAACAGAAAGTGGAATCAAATTACGGTTGTTGAACCGGGCACACCTTGCCAGCGAAATCTCTCGATCAAGCGAATCCCTTTCTGCGTTCAGAAGCGACCATGGATCTGAAGGGTTGAGGTGGTAACAGGTGGTATCGGTGAAGGGGAAGGGGCCCTTCATTTGAAATTGAGCAGCAAAAGCATCCAGTAGAAGTCGGGCAGGTATCAAAAAACACGCCGCAAAGTAATCAGCCTCCCTTTCCTTGCGAGAGCGACTTTGTCCTCGTGCCGATCCGTCCAAAGGCTTATCACGATGCATCACCTCATCGTCATGAAGCACAAAGTGACCGACCTCATGAGCGCCGGTGAAGCGGATCACATTCATTGGGAATTCGCTGGAAACTGCTATGCGTCGAATCGAGCGATTCATTAAGCCAGCAGCCTTGAAGCGCTCTCCCTCTCGCCCGAACAGTGGAGAACCCAGGTCAGGAAGGAGCTGGTAATCAAGTCCTAAAATATGGGCCGCAACCTCAGGTGCCAGCATCTGAAATGGCGTCAGGTGTCGGTTTGGCCATAAGCGTTCTTGGTTGTCCCAAATTTCTTTATGAAGACGATGGGCTGCTTGCTGGATGCTTTCACGATTCATAGCTTTGTACACCATATGATGTGCTATTTTTTCATCCTAGCCACCATATGTAGTATTGTCAATGACCTGTAATGCCAGGGTGATGTCGGGCTAAAGACATCATTGGGTTTCCGGTGCTCGTGCGCTGGATACTCCAGCCCAGAACCCATCTCGGTGCTTGTTCTGTTGCGATCCAGATTAGCGACTACCCTAGTTAAAGGTTTGCATACGCAGCCACGCGTCCACTTTTTGCCATCGGCCAACCTTGGAAAGCTGTGACCTTGCTGTATCTAGAAGCTCGAGCAGTCTCTGTCTTTCCACTCCAGAGGGAAACCAATCATCAATCTCGACGCTGCAGTGGATAGACTCACTCAATGCC
The DNA here is from genome assembly GCF_002878485.1 of Pseudomonas sp. AD21. NCBI lineage: Bacteria > Pseudomonadati > Pseudomonadota > Gammaproteobacteria > Pseudomonadales > Pseudomonadaceae > Pseudomonas > Pseudomonas sp. AD21. The sequence continues at coordinate 24,771 of NZ_NQYG01000015.1, read as the reverse complement.
CATCTAACGATCATGTCCGCAGCGGCTCTGTAGTGATCGGCCATGAACAGACGATAGCCATCCACAGACCAGCCGCGCTTCGCTAGCTCATCGGTCACGTCAATGATGCCCAGGTCGCCAAAGTAGCCTCTGGTGTCAGGGTAATGAATGCCTGCTAACGACACCTTCGCCACGCCGGATTCCTGATCAAAATATGCAAGGAAATGCCATCCACCCGTGGTGCTTCCAGGATGGGGGAAATTGATGGCGGCTTTGCCTGTTATGTAGTGCTTATGCGAGACGCGTTTGAGATCAAAGTCGAACAGTGGATGGGGCATGGAATCCTTCCTATTCACGCGTAATCTCACTTGATATCGCCGGGAGCCAGCGTGGCGGCTTTGTCCTATAAAACTGACAGGGCATGCCGGCACCTCTCGCTTGGGTTTGCAAAAGTGAGGGCTGCTGCATCAAAAAACCTAAGGTAACCGCTTTCCTACCGTGCTTGTTCAGGGGGCAAGCCGTTCTACCCAAACTCTGCGTGATGGCATCTTGGCTTAATTCGCGCACGGCTCGGTTCCGGGTGGGTTACAGTGAATTAGTGGCTGCGCAAAGCCTCTACGCGAGAAGGAGTATCTGGGTTGGAAAGGACTTATGCGTTTGTCGACGAATCCGGAAATCATGATCTAGAAACCTCGAAGCAGGGTAGCTCCGGGTTCTTCGTTGTGTGCTCAGTGCTTGTTTCTGAAGCAAGCTTGGGAAGAGCTTATGAGCTCGCTGAAGCGCTGCGAGTGCGACATTTCCAGACAGGTGAGATCAAATCCAGCAAGGTGAAAGTCAAGGATGCAGAACGGCGTGTCCGCATCCTAAGTGACTTGGCAGAGCTTCCTCTGAAGGTCTACTTCACGGTTGTCGACAAGTCGAGGGTGTACAGGGATGGGGGGCTTCAGTTCAAAAAGTCTTTCATTAAGCACGTCAACGGCATGCTCTATCAGCGACTCTTTGTTGACCGCCCAAATCTGCAGATGACCGTTGATGAACACGGCGGTGCAGAGTTCCAGGAGAGCCTGAAAGCGTATGTTCAGGCCCGTTATGTCGATGATCTGTTTGGAGATGATCAATCCTTTCAGACCAAGAGCAGCAAAGATGACGTCCTCATACAGGTAGCAGATTTTTTCGCCGGTTCGGTCGCCCAGATCTATGAGGGTAAAGCTGAAGAAGAGGTCGTTAAAGCCTATAAAAGGATTTTGCGTAATCTGACGCTAGGTCTCGTTGAATGGCCGCCGAAATATCAATCGTTGCTTGCTGCTCCTGCCGACGATTCTCAGTACGCAGATTATCGAGTGCATCAGGAGGCACTTAAGCAGGCGGATCAGTTCATCGCCAAGATAGGTAAACATCCTGACGAAGATGAGCGCTTACAACGCTGCATCCTTGACTACCTTCGGTTCCAAAGCGAGTTTGTCAGTAAGGATTACGTGACGATGGGTGATATAAAAAGTCATCTGGCTGATCGTGGATTCGGCGATCTTAGCGACCAGAAAATCAAGTCAAGCGGGATTGCAAAACTTCGTGATTCCGATGTAATCATCACCAGCGCGTCCAAGGGGTACAAAATTCCCCAAACACGGGCTGACATCAATGATTTCCTGGGCATGACTTCGGGGCAAATAGTGCCGCAGCTGGAACGAATCAAGAAGGCTCGTGATGTCTACATGCTGAGCAGTCGCGGGGAGTACGATATTTTGAAGGCAGCGAACTTGCCAGAGCTTGAGAAGTTGCTGGCTTCACTTGACGTTCTTGGAGAGGGACGTCATTAGTCTTCAATGGCTGCTCCTACCATGGTGGGGCTGATGGAATCGAGAAGGGGGGGCGATTGGGCGCATACACGGATCGAGACCTTGAGCGGAAAATCGTAGCCGCCCAAAAAGACTTACAAGCCTGGGCTGTTACCAACGATCTTTGGTATGAAAGCGGCTTCACCTCCTATGCGAAGCGTGTACAGGGAGAACCTGGCGAAGGGGCGGTGGTTTTCATTCTCTACAGCAGTGGAGAGCTTGCACGTATGCTCGATGAGGATCTAGATCCAAAGCTTCGAGCAGAGCTTGGTGCAATCGCTGACTCGCATGGTTTCTGGTATGACAACTACGACGGCTGCTCCTACTACTTCTACGCCACAACCGAAGAGCTCCAAGAAGCTTACGACCAATTCTTTCACTGGAAATGGGTCTGTAGCCTGATCATCGAAGACTTTGCCGATATCTACGCTGAGCTCTATCAGTATTTTCAAGCTCGCCCTGATCGGCTTTACAGTCTGCATCACCGCGAATTCGAAATATTGCTTTACCGCGTATTCCAAAGCTTGGGATATGAATCAGAGCTGGGGCCGGGAGTTGGAGATGGAGGGGTTGACGTCAAACTACTTCAGCGGAGTCCGTTAGGGGATACCTTGGCTTATGTCCAAGCTAAGCGATATGCCCCTAATCGACCCATAGGTCTTGAGGCCGTGCAGGCTTTGCGCGGGGCGGTAGCAAATGACGGTGCAGACCTTGGCATATTTGTCACCACCTCCCGTTATTTACAGGGAGCGCAGAATTTTGCACATCGATCATCAGGAATATTGGAACTGAAGACCTCTGCGGACGTTGCTCAGTGGTGTCAGCAAGCGCAGGCGGGAATTGTCAAAGACAAATCCGTATTAGTTTCGGCTACGCATTTATTATCAATTCTTCGTCGTATTGAGGATGGCAGTCACGCGCTGGTCGTTCATGCTCACACTGGCTACCGAACAATTGGCAACAGCTTTGCACTTGTACTCAAAGAGACTAAGCACGCTGCTCTACTCATGAGTCTGCCACGGCAGATTATCAGCCAAGACACCCATGGACTAGAGGGGCATGAGATCCCAATTTTAGATAAACGGGTACTTTCTTCTAAAAACGCCGATACGGTCTTCCGCGCAAAACGGTCATTGGATGATCAGGGGCGCGTGAGCTACTGGGATGGGCAAAACCTCTATTCGACCTGGAATCGGCAGCCAAGCCGCTTTAGCCATTTGGACTAACTCCCTTGAGGGGAATTGGTTTGGGTTAAAGTCATAAAAGAAACCAGTCGGCTTTGATCGTTTTACCAAAGGTGAACGGCAGGAATGTACCAGGTACTCACATGGGAGGGAGGATGAAGCTATTTTTGGATTGCGAGTTCACTCAGCTCAACCGAGACACGAAGCTGATTTCGCTAGCACTCGTATCCGAGGCCGGCCACGAATACTATGTTGAACTCACAGACACCTATTTAGTGGGAGACTGCAGCGACTTCGTGATCCAGAACGTCCTGCCTCAGCTCAACCTACCTGTGCATGGGCAACCCTTGGTCGAAGCTCAAACCTCAATGCTCGCTTTCCTGAGCAACCTTGAAGGCCCGCTCGACATTTGCTCCGACGCCCCGGATTGGGACTGGGATTTCTTTTGCCAACTGGCCTACGTAGATCACCGTTGGCCAACTCACGTTACCAACCGCCCAGCAAATCTCATCCAGCTATTTAGACATCTCGAAGCGGATGATATTGGCAACATGACGCTCCCAGAACTTCCCCATCACGCGCTGCTGGATGCTCGTCTTTTAGGCGACCTGTACCGTCGACTGACTGTCGGCTCAAGTCAAGGCACTGGAAATGGGTGATGGTGCGATCCCCTGAGCCGAGTGACAGCACTTGAAAGCTCTCCGCTTGGCCATCTAACTATAATTCCAGAAAACACCTCAAGTTTCTCGAAACGCATCCGTTTGTAGTTATAAGAGCAAAAATTCTAGGGCGTTTCGATGAGCATTTACCAGACTTCAAAAGATTTCTCTGATTTTCGTGTTTCTAAAGAATTCGATTCGTGGCGTGGACTGGATTCTGATGAAACGTATACATGCGCTATCGAACTGCTTCCGACTGCGCGAGTAATGATTGAGCTAGACATTGTAAAGTTCAGCGTTACTCCTGAAGTCGCACTAGAGATTTCATCATGCCTCAGAGAAGCACTGGCAATTGATGGTGACGAGGAAAGTGATCAATCCGACGGAGAAAATCGACCGACTGGATTGTTCAGGGTTCGCAGGACGACTGGAATACGCGGCCTTCAGTATTCGGCTTCTGGCGAGATTACGATTGAAGACGCGACCGATGACGTCTGTGAAGGTTCACCTTCAGGCACCACGTCAATTGTGGCCTGCACAATTGACGGCGGAGGTTTTGAGTTGGTCTTTCCCTTTATGGGTTACTCGTTCACTGAAGATGATGCGGTCTGGCTGAGCGAGCAGTTATTTAGAGCCTGCCAATAAATATCGAAATATCAAATTGAGGGGCGGGCCGCACCTGTATCGCTGCCACGTCATGTGGTCGAACAGACCGCTTAGGAATGACTCCTATCCATGCTGACTGGATGCAATCCATGAGGGGTATGCGTCTAGCGCATTAATAAGGAAGCTGCTCCGTAGCTGTACTGGAGCCTCCTTTATATATTGGTTGGTGCTGGCGATAAGAAGGGGCTCGACCACTCCTAGGCTAAAGCAAGCGGAGCGACGCCGCCAAATTATCGGCCCTCGAGAAAGTACAATCAGCAGGGCGGGGTGGGGCAAAGAGGTCGTTTTACGCCGGTTGAGGCTCCGATTTGGTTGGCCTTTCGGTATCGCTATTTTTTAACCAGGTGTTTGTATAGCTCTCGGGCTTCAAGGATCTGATCCCTGATCTCCTCGGGATCTATGCGCATGCCACCGCGAGGCGTTACCTGGAGCGATTTTAGACTGTTCGCAGCCTTGATGAATTTCTGTTCTTCCGCCTGAATCCACGCGGGGCGCTTGTCTTTCCAAAAGAGCCAACCCATTTGTCCGGCCTCATCTTTGATTGGATGCTCAGCAGTATGTGGGAGCGGTGGCCAATGTCCAAGCAAGAAGGTGAGTCGGATCGCTCTGCAAGCGGAGCGCGCAGACCAAGATGGTCGTAGAGCGGAAGGATGGTAGCCCGTAGGGCCGAGACCCGTCGTAGCGGGGCTCGGTTCACGACAGCCGGCGCCGAAGGGGGCCGCCCGTCTACTGGCAACGCAAATGTTACCGAACAGCTCGTTGATGAAATGACCGAGGCACTACGCCCAGCGCGCAAAGATCGTATGTCCCGCGCAATGCCACCTCGTCACCAGACGACACCCTGACATGGGTAAAGATCGTCGACAGGAAGCGCTTCCTTTCGCCGTTGCCGAGCTCAGACCAAATCCTCGGCTGTCCTTGTGCATCAGGGATCGCCAGACGGTCGAGGAAATACTCTTCCAGGCTGTGCAGACGTTGTTGGCCATCAATCAAAATTTCACTGTTCTCGGCCAATGCCCTGTTACCGATCACAGGCCCGTACCAGTCATTCGTGAGGTAGCTCCCCAGATCCCCGCCTGACCATGCAGCAGAGATAAAACGAGACTTCTGACCAAGGTTCCACTCCAGCCCACGCGACCAGGTTGGAACCGGCATGCCCATAACGAAACGCGCTGCCCAGGGAAAATGCTCTCGAGCGGAGGAGGGGTCTAAGAGATACTTTTCCCAATTGCCCACTAAGACCTCTAGGGGACAATGACTGACGGTGGTGGGCAGAAGACGTTGCGGCATATGGATGTGCAGGGCTGATGTTCCGCCGTCGGCGTAGCGTCTAAAAAAGGAAGTCATGGTTTTCCTGGGGCGTTCATATAAGGCGAAGTGTTCGATTCAATACGGGCGCATCGCCAGGCTTCGACCGTTTCGATGATCAACAGATCTCGTTCGATAGAAATCTCGATCTGGTCGCTATCGATCAACGCTTGTGCATAGCCCTCGGCATAGGCTGCCGCTTTGTTGAATTCGGATGTGCAGGCTGAGGTTTCGATGTAGCCGATCAGTCGCTCCCATGTGCGCCGTTGTCGGTTGCCGAGAATCGTGAAGGGGAACGAAAAGGCGCCGCCCAGGCGCTGTGCGAAGTAATGTGTAGAGAGGGTCAAAGCTGTCGCTCAAAAAGGGTACTTACCTATGACAAACGGTTTCTTTCGGAAAACCTTGAGCCTGAAGTGAGTTTTTTTTGAAGATATACAGGTTTGTCCAAGCACGGCAGCTGGGACTGATACGTTGGAAGACTCTCACATCAGGCAAGCGGAGCGCGCAGGCACGAAGATGGAAGCCCGGAGGGGCAAGATAGCCATTGAAAATGGCTGGCTTGATTCACGACAGCTGGCCCGAAGGGCGTGCCAAACGCCAGTCTGCAGGAATAAGCCGTCTGACTGAATTTTTGCATGCAGTCAGCATTACTCAAACACCCTATTCCAGTCCCGTTTATTGAGCTCGCTGCATGCATCTGGTGCGCCACCGAATACACGTCCGGATACCTTCGCCATGGTGGCCTCAGTTGTGTATTGAATTGGAGTTCCATCCTCGCCAATCAGCACCCCCTTGGCACCGCTCAAGAGCGCATGACCAGCTACGACATCATGAGCGCTAACAGGGTAGAGCGAGATACCACAAACACCGTCTCCAGCAGCAACTTTAGCGAGCCGATATGCAATGGATGGCATCGCGTAAAATTCTGCCGGCGCGCATAGCTGGTTATTGATATCGGGCTTGTCAGTAGCTGCAGCGCTAACCATCACGGTAGCAGTCTCGGAAAGTTTTTGATCAGAGAGATCGACAACGATGCGATTGTTATTTCTGAGCAGATGATCCATACCCTTTGCCCAGCCAATGCAGTCAGAGATTCCGGACGGGGTGACAGGCGCGTGCACTACCCCAAGCACAGGTTTGCCGTCATGGAGCAACCCCACAGATATGGCAGAGCCTGCTAGGCCCCTCAAAAAATCGCTGGTGCCATCGTTAGGGTCGACGACCCAACAGAATGGATATCCAGTAAGAACATGGCCTGTTTCCTCGCCCCACCAATCGCAATCCATGAGGGTCAGCAGTTCGGCCCGGAGCAGAATCTCAATCTCGACATCAATCTCTGCTTTATCTCCTGATCCTCTCCGTCCACCTGGACGTACACATTCCTGTGCCAGTAAAACACCCGCTCGCTCTACGGATTCGATCACTTGGTGGAGAATGTGCAGCAGCCATTGATTAGTCATGGTGACCTTTCTCGATAATTAGAGAGCGGAAAACAGAGGAGGAATCACTTGGTCTGCCAGCCAAGCGTAACCCTCCCGCCTTGCCAGAGCTGCAGATCAAGCCATTGATCGAGACGAGCTCGTCATACGTCATCTAATCTGTAGAGTTTGATCTTAAGCAATCTAAACACGTTGGCCAGATCGTGATCGTCAGGAAACCACTTGGAGAGTTCGACATTACAATGCACCGATTAGCCGAAGGCCCAAGCGAGAATTTATTCAGCGAAGCAAAGCTCGGCTTGCTGAGAATTCGTCACTGAGCGATTACTTGAGGGTTTTGTAGAAGGTCGTGGCACTGGCAACTCATCACACGACGAAATCGCCAGATTTTTGAGAACTCCCTCATGGCCTAGGCTCGCCAGTTCCTCTTGGGTGCGACGCAGCAACGCGTTAACAGACTGCCCGGACTCGGCGCAGAGAGTGATGGCTACTAGAGTGAGAGGGTTCACACTTAGTGGGCCACTCAGAGCGGTAATCATCTCAAGGGTGGGGCTTGACTGAGCTCGCTCCAATTTCGAGACGTATGTTCGGCTACTGACTTCGGCGAGGTTTCTCTGAGTCAGTCCTTTGCCGGCACGCATCGCTTTAAGCACAGAAGCAAAAGCAATCTTGAGCGACATAAGCACGTTCCTGATTTGAGTCAGTCCATTTGAGCATCGATGCGCCGGAGAGAGCCATTCTAGATGAGTGAAGGCTATCACGGTATCGCAGTGCTATACGCTCTTGACGAACTGTGCGGCGTGCATGTGCCGGAGATCACTCATTTGAGGTTCCTTAGAAGCTGACTAACTAACGCTCCAAGCGGAGTCAACTGGGTACGTGGATAGCATGTATCCGAATGTTCAGAACTGCTGGCAGTGATGTCTCTCAGTCAGCAGTGCATCAAATTGTGGGACACAAAAAAGCCGCCTAATGGCGGCTTCGTTGTGTGGGAGGCTCAGTAGCTATTCAAATGCTTGGCATTCGATTCTAGAATCTCGCCAGCCAAAATTCTGCGGGCACGAGCAGACAGCTCTCTGCTGATCTCTTCGGCAGTCTTAGGGCGTGTTTTAGGTTTCGCAGCACAAGCTTTGCGAACCAGAGTAACGCGAACCTCACTGGTCATGATAAACCTCCGATAGGTACGTCAGGAGTCACGAGTGGTCTTCAGTAACGCTAACATCTTGCCTAGATGGTAGCAAACCGGCACCATGAATTGGGCGAATTGATCAGCTCGGTCTGCGTTTAGCAGCATGTTCTCAGCGTTGCGGCTCACATTCAAGACGCCGATGAGCTCATCGTCATGAAAGACCGGTAAGCTTAGGATGGATTTCGCATGCTTCAGGTCACGGTAATACTTACCGATTTTTTGCTCATACCGGCCGTTCATTTCGCTGACTTCTTCACGTTGGGCGGTAACCCAACTGCTCACCACGCTCGATGTGTTGGAGATATATTCAGGCTGCCCTGACGACGCGACGCGCGGCGCTCCAGGAAGATTAGGATGGTGGAACTCAGCATCGAAGTCCATATCCAAGGTGTAGGGTAGGCATACCTGGTCAAGTCCAGTATCTGCTCTATCACCGCCTGATGAAGTGGTTGTAAGTTCATCTTCTAGAAATAGGATGCCTGAGCAGCGCTGCAGTGCAACCTCATAATTCTGGTTGTGCAGGAAAAAATGGTCATGCATAACCCAAACCTCGCGGGTAAAACGTCGAGCCCGCGCCGCTTCGGGTGATGCTGAATTGATCTGGGCCTGAGCCCCTGCGTCCGACTCACCAGCGGTGCCTGCAAGTTGTGCCGCCCCCTCACTAGCCTGAATATCGGCTTCTTCCTGATATGCCTCCTCTGGTTCAGGCATCTGCTGCGGGAGCACAAGACTGTCCAGTTCCACCTCGTCCTTAGGAAAAACACTCATGATATTGGCTTGGTAAGCAACATGCTTATTGGTACCTGATACCCCGTCCCATAGCCTTGTCAGCGCGAGAATGCTGTCCAGCATGGAGCGCATATGTTCAGCTACTTTTTCGCGGGTGATAGTGGGATCAGTTTTGGATGCCCTGCGTAGCTGACCGATGGTGGCCTGGGTGTCTACATATTCCTGAATGAACTGTCGGGGGGGGAGGTAGGTCAATCTACTTTCCATTTCCTCATTCTGCTTACGCAAGCTCACCTGCATCACTTCATTCTGGCGCTCCTTCTCGTCCGTGACCGCACTCAACGCGCGCTCCCGTCGATAAACCAGCCACAGTGCAATAGTCGAGAGTACGAGAGCACTGATAGTGTGCTTAAAACTTTCCTGAAAATTTAAGTCTGTGACACGGCCAAGCTCCGTAAGGATCGGGCCGCTACAGACGGAAATGAAAGCAGCACTGGATACGCTAGCTAACGCAAGTAGAAACGAGCCCCACTCAGAAGCAAAGAAGCTGGGCTCTTTTTTGGAGGATGCTGGATTTTGGATCTCCGCCTTAGCTTGGGAGGAGGCTTTGTTGGCATCACTGCACATGATCACTTCCTTGCGGTGTCCTGCTACGCTGTTCAAGACAATTTAGGTTTTTATGCTGGAAATTTGAAACTGGGCGACGTCAGAGATCTAATAAATCCATGCGTCCAACGTAGGCGGTCAAATCGCAGGTGCCGGCATTTCACGCATTCAAGCACCATCAAATTTAATCAGATTGGGCCGAAGTTTCGAACATGTGACCCAGTCACTAGCTGAGATCCCTACCGTGCCGACGCGGGGGGCGCTGCAGAATCTAAAGCGTCTTAGACAGGATGTGCCCGAGGGCTGCTGTATGAGCGTTCGCGGCGGCTAAAGCCGAGCATTGATCCAATCCCATACTGCTTTATCCAGCCATCCTTGATGGGCGCCAGCAATAACCTGGGTTACAAAAAGCCGGTCATTCGGATCGAGCCTACTTCTCAGGTCTACGCAGACTTGTTCCGCTGTAGCGCTGGAGCTAACCCATCGTACCGACTCCAGCCCGTGATCTGTGACGTTCTGATAACGATCCAGATGCTGAATTAACGCGGCTCTTGCTTGATTGTAGGCGTAGGAGCCGTGCTCTTTGTTCAAGCTCCATGTCACCATGAATACTGACATCTATCACTCCTTGTTGAGCTATTGATGGCATGATCGAGATTAAGCTATGAATTTTCAAGCATCAACCTCGGGTATGCCTGTGTCGTAAGTTTTCAGGCAGCACCCCCGAAGGGCATCAATACACTCGTTGCAGGACTGTGCTGACACATCTCACTTTTTCGGAGGCGGCGGTGGCGGGGGAGCAGCAGGCCTCTGGCTGGTAGTCTGCTTGTTTATGCCATTATTTACATGAACCTTGCCGTCAGATTGGTTTGTCATGGGATTACCTTTTGGTGGGTGGTGGAGGGGCCTTAGGTGGAGTTGCCGGGCGCTGAGCGAATGGCTTGGGTGGATTTGAATGTCCGCCACTCGGTTTGCATGGTTGGGGCGATATACCTCTTTCCTCGTACATTTCGACCTCTATTTTTTCGGCGCTTTAGGGGGAGCGGGCGGTGGTGCTGAGGGGCGGATGTTAGCTGGTGCAGGAGGATTAACATTCATCCCCTCATTACCAGTTCGCTGTTCAAGCACGTGATGCCTAGGTTTATTTTCGTTATTCACTTCTGATCTCCTACTCTAGAAATTCGACTAGGTACACATCGCTGTTTGCAATTAAATAACTCTCGATGCCGGGCGTGTCGACCCACTCATTCTCTTCGTTCATCCAGCTTGGCTGTGTAATGAGGAAGTGCCCATCTTTAGGCTCGGTTGGCCATACTGCCGGGTACCCGAATAATCGCCGTCCATCAAGCAGGGTAAGCACCACGCTTTTGCCTTCGCGTTTGCGGAAGGCATAAATCCACTCGGGATACGACGAGCGAGACGTCAAGGTCAACCACCTACCAAATCTGTACAGGTAATCGTGGTTCGAAGCGAAGGCTAGCAATAGGCCTAGAGATGTCGCTAAGCCTATTCCCCAAACGCCTTCTACTTGAACCGTCCACTGCCCTAGCTGAAAGTGATGCTCGCCAATGTAAAACAACACGGGCTTGATGCCTGACACCAGCATCGTTATCAGCCCAGTGCTGATCAGTGCTTGAACTGTGCGCTCAAACTGCGCAGGCTTTTTAACATCGGCCAACCAATAGAAGATCATGGTGGTCAGAAAGCCAGGAACAAGCGTCTGTACCAATGGGATGATTTTCGTTGCTAGATCTTCCATTGCCTGTCTCTCTTACTTGATTGGGCGGACGCCTGAATCATCCGTTGGCTCAAAGCCGGCGCTTACACCGCTATCGTTCTTAACCATGGTCGAGAGAGGAGGCATGTCATCTCTTATCAAGAGAAAAACTCATCCCCAGGTATCTTTGATAGAAAGAGACCCATCAGAGCATAAAAATTTCGGACGCCTTCGACATTTGAGATATCGCATTTGCTTGGGGCCCTTCGGTGGAGGGGGTAGGAGCCACATCTTCATTGAGCCACCGCCTGACTCTGGTGTGCGTAGCACGATGTAGCCGCGATTATCGCGAATGTAGCCATTCGCTATAAATCCTAGATGTAAGCCTGGATAGGAGTAGACCGAACCTTCGTGAAAGTAGGCGAGTGGACGGCCACAGTATGCATATAAGTGCTCGTCGTCATCTGTATACGCGATCGGCTTGTGTTGCATATCATAGAAATCTAGGCTCATGAGGCTCTTCATTGCAGCGATGGGAGAACAGGGCACTTGTGTGCCCCGAGCTCTGTTAAGCAGTCAAATCACTTGGCTGCTTTAGGGCGAATGACGATACGAAACGGCTGACCGTTCGCACGTCGAATCACCTTCCCCGTCTTGGTGGTGATGGTCATGCGATAGATGACCTCACCTTCCTCGTCTGGCTTTTCGAACATCTCAATCTGGGACATAAAATGTCTCCTGATGAGGTAGGCTCAAACACAGAACTCGCTCCCTTGCGAAAGGAGCCCACAGGGACTACCATCGCAAAGCTTTCTTCAACGAAGCGCGAGAGACATCTGGAGCCTGTTCAGACGTCTTTTCCCAAAGGCCGGTCAAGGTGCGAACTTGATCGGCTTTTTTGTTTTTGGCTTTCCATCATCTAGTCCAGCTCAGGCTCAGGAGCCTCACCACGGTGCTAGTGATGAATATGTATCATGGCCATTTACAAAGCCTATCATCATCATTTTGATGACGTCAACTGCTCATGTGTTATGCTGGGTGATAGGTGACGGGCGTGACCGACTATTAGATTCGATGGAGATGACATGATTGATTTGAGCGAGTACAGCCAAGCGCAACGGGAGCGCCTGGTGTACATCGATTTCCGCCTCTACTTCACAGGCGCCGTCTCACGTGCGGATCTCATGGATAGGTTTGGCGTGGGCGCCGCTGCTGCCACCCGTGATTTCGCTCAGTACAAGGATGTTGCTCCACAGAATACCGAGCTCGACACGGTCACGAAGCAGTACGTGATACGCGAAAAATTCTCGCCTCTGATCGCGCACGCATCTGAGCGAGTTCTCACTGCGCTTTCGCAGGGATTTGGCTATGGTCTGGATTCGTATGAAAAGCCGCTGATCCCCCACGAGTCGGTTTCGCTGCTCAGCAAACCTAAGGTAGAAGTTTTAGCGCCCATCACCCGGGCAATACACCTTAAGCGGGTCGTTAAAATCAGCTACACCTCTGGTTCAGGTCAGTCAGAGCGAATCATCGTACCGTTCGCTATTGGTTGTGACGGTCTTCGCTGGCACGTTCGGGCGTTCGATCGGAAACGTAAAAAGTTTGCAGACTTCGTTCTAACTAGAGTGGGGCATGCCGAGATTCAGATGGGGGAGAAAGCGGGAGACGATGAAACGCCTAAGCATGATGATCAGTGGAATCGGATGCTTGAGTTACCCATCGTTCCGCATCCCGATAAAGACTCTACAGAGATCGTTAAGCGTGACTACGACATGCTTGATGGCGTGCTCAAACTACGAGTTCGCGCCGCCATGGCGGGCTACGTACTGCAGCAATATCACGTCGATTGCTCGCCTGATCACAGCATCACGGATAAGGCCTACCGGTTATGGCTAAAGGATCCTCTCGCACTTTACGGAGTAGAGAGCTCCATGTTCGCTCCAGGCTACCAAAGTCCTAATTAATTGCCGGCCAAAGGCGCAGCACCGGAGAAAAGCTGTTCGCAATAGGCTCTATCTGTTCCTCACCCGTTGTTGGCCAGTCGATTCAAGAGTGCCCGGCTGGTCACTAAGGCTATATGAAGACGCATGGTTGAATGGTCTTCATCCGAAAGGCCTTTATGCGAACCATCTGAGTGCAACATCTTCATCAATCCGTTGAGCATACCTTTCCCATCTTGGTTCCATTCTGAACGGCTTTCCGATAAAAAACCGCGATTGGCCAACGCTTGAAAACCGTTGTTCAAGCCCGGGTGAAGAGGGAGGTCAGCGGACGCAATCTGCGTTGCTATCTCCAGAACGAGGCTCTCGATGAATGTCCTGATCTGCGCGTTTGCTGCCGCCCAGTCGCCTCTCGTATGCGCGTCAATAGCCTGGTCAAGATGACCGCAAGATCTGACGAAACCAAATCGTTTCAGGTGCTGGTGAACTTGATCATCGCCCGCAGGCAAATCCACATTTTTTGGCAAGCTTCGCCTTAGCCAAGGAGGTGTGCCCTGTCCGCAGTCGCCAGCATCCCAGGAAACAGTGAACCCATCCCGCGCTAGGCAGCGCTCGAATTGTTCCTGATGCTCATGTACGGAAGGCAAGCTCATGAGCCGAACGGCTTCACGAATCAGGGCTTCGCCATGCGTCATCTGACCTTCTCGTGCCCAGAAAACGAGCCCTGCTCGCTCCAATAGTGTCTTATTGAATACAACCCTTTTTTTCGGAACCGACAGCTCACCTCCGAAAGGTACCCACTGATCAAGCTCAAGCCGCTGCACCATCAAGTCAAAGCCTGCGTTTGTTCCTGCTTTCTCAATAAAGTCCGATGCGGCCAGTAGGGTCTGACGAGTGAAATGCAACTGCTCAGACATCATGTCCTCCAACGATGGTTAGTTGTGCTGCTCTCGAAGTCAGGCAGAGTTTTCCGGGATTCGGCACTTGGCGTGCTTGCGAGTGGCACGGGTGACGAGCCGTTCACTTTAGCAGTCTGGATGAGCCAGTCAGCGCGGAAATCCCCGGCTTTACTCCTGGCGTCCTGTAAGCCCTTTCGAAAGTGCATCTGATATTTGAGCGATCTGAAATCCGGGCAAGCTGAGCGCGCAGACGTGGAGGGTCGCAGGCGTGAGGATGGAAGCCCGAAGGTACGGGGCGCCGACTTGCCAAGGCTCGGCTTACGGCAGCCATTCCCCGTAGGGGCAGGCACCAATCCTCACTTGCGTGAACCGCTGAGTCAGGTACCCAACCAGTTAACACTTCGCATCGCTACCTCTTCACCAGATCTTTGTATCGGTCTTGTGACTCCAGAATCTGATCCCTGAGCTCTTCAGAATCAATCCTCATCCCGCCACGAGGAGTTGTCTGCAGCGTTTGCAGGTTGTGCACAGCTTTAATTAACTCTCGTTCTTCTGCCTGTACCCATGCAGGGCGTTTGTCTTTCCAAAATAGCCCATACCATCGGGTTTGTCCCATGCCTGCTTGGATGGAGGGGAGCGGTAGGCAACGTCTACTCGTCGATGAGCCCTTTGCCGACATACTCCCTGTGAAGTTGCTCGGCTGCGCAAGCCTTACAGAGTATTCAAGGTGTTCATCGAGCATTTGCCACAGGGCTCCTAGGCGCAAGCGGATGACTCCATAGAGAAGGGATGCTGAGCGGTGAACGCTGGCATATGTCCACCACCACAGCACCGACGCGGCAGGTGAGTGAGCGATAGAAATTGGCTCAAAACATTTTCGGGAGAATGATTTGTAGTTGAAGAATTACGAACCACACGAAAAAGATGCCACTCATCAAATACAGAATCATTAGGATAAAACGACGGATCGGGTGCATTGTGTTTTGCCAAACTGCAATCGTTTGAGCAAACGCTATAGCCCCTGCATGATCTGCGAACAAGTGATCCAATCCTTCAGCTTCGTGCCGTATGTTCACGGTGCTTCGACTCTCAAGATGCGAAGATATGTTGATAGGGCACCTGTACCAGCCCACAACCAGATCTCCCACCTTTGAATTGGGATTGTCCTGGATGTCGTATTCATTGAGAGAGCTGATGGTCAAACGACGCATTAAGGGGCGGCTACCCTCGTAGATGTATTGCGGCGAGAACTCCTCCATATCCGAAGAGCGATCGCCCCTTCGCCACATAGTGACATTCCGTAGGTTGCGATACTCGCAGAGAGCGCGCTCAATGTGAGCGCACGCATAAGCATCAAACCCTGCGAACGCAGGCACACCATATCCGGACATAATTGCGATCGCCGTCCGATCTTCGGACTTCTGCTCATCCAGCAAGTCAGGATGCGGCCACCAATTGCGTTTGCTCCACCAGCGTCGCAGCTCATCCTCAACCAGCGTACGAAGCCATACACTGGATTGATTTTCGAGTAACCCAGGCTTGGAGGAAAGGGCCTGTTTCAACAAAAGAGGGCACCAGATTTCATACCAAAGCACAGCGATGAGGTAGGTCAGGCCTGCTAACAAAAGCCACCTGAAGGGAGCTCCTGCGTCACCTGCCTCACCATGCATACCAGGTGCGGCTTGATAGAATGCACTGATCAATCCTCCAAAAGCGGCAAATCGCACTGCAGTGGTAGTCTTCAACTGAGACCAGAAGATCCAGCCTGTGCGCTGCCTTAGCCAGTGATATCTGACTTCCTGCCGAGTTGAGCGCTGATTCGATAACGGACTCTTATACATGTCCTGTGCGGGGAATTCGTCGAAGTACCACGCCAAAGGATTCATCTCTCGAAATCTAGCCGCACGCTTGCGACGTCGATGGGCTTTTACCATCGAGTAATATTGCTCTGCGGTTTGATAAAGATCATCAGGTTTTGCCTTCTCTTCATTGTCGTTTTCAATTTCAGACATACGCATTCCGTTGTTCATAAAAAATGAGGATCCGCAGTTTAGAGCGTGAACGGTCAGATTACAGCTCGTACAACAACGTAAGCGGAGCGCGCATGCCGCTAGGCTGAGGCGCGAGGATGGAAGCCCATCGGGCCGAGACGTAGCAGGCCGCTCGGTTCACAGCAGCCGTTCCGAAGGGCACACACATAGAATTCCACGAACATTCATGTCAAAGCGGCAACGTTGGAATATTATTTCTCATGTCCGCTAAAGTTTTTTGAGCGACAGACCGTTTATGTTTGTATTTAGTTGCGATGGTAAAGGCGTATGTTGAACGAAATTGGTTTTTCGATGAGCACTTTCTTCAATGTTGAGCGTTTGATGATATATCGTGCTTTTATCGATAAAGAGAGAGTGTTTACTGGCTTGGTAGAATCAACCGGTAACGTTATGACGTGCGTTATGGAGGACTCTGATTAATGCTTTACAGCGCAACAATGCTTCCTTTCACCGTTGCCGAGCTCAGACCAAATCCTCGGCTGTCCTTGTGCATTAGGGATCGCTAGACGGTGGAGGAAATACTCTTCCAGACTGTGCAGACGTTGTTGGCCATCAATCAAAATTTCGTTGTTTCCGGCCAATGCCCTGCCACCGCTCTCTGCCTCGTACCAGTCATTCGTGAGGTAGCTCCCCAGATCCCCGCCTGACCATACTGCGGAGATGAAGGTTATTACGATCACAAGTGGCCCGGCAACGTGTTCAACAGACCGGTCAACCTGATCGACTTATACAATGAGAGAGGTTTTCAGGTAGAAGAAACGCCAGAGCTTCCGCATCATGCGTTGCTCGACGCAAGGTTGTTGATGCATTACTACAAGAAGTATCTCAAGGCGTAAGCTCATCCTCCTCTGGCATGTTGAACGGAGTACCGGGAATAAACTCGATGTGGTTTTGCTTCAATCTGCATTCTTTAGGCTCGAATAGCGCATCAAATAGTGCGTCAAGCAGCTCAAGAATCTCCTGGATTAGCTTCTGAACTTCGTAGTCCTTTGCTGTGAATTTGACGTAGACAGGCTTTCTTCTGCGCCCGCTGACTGCGATGAACTCATAGAAATAGATTCGAGCTCTTTCTTGTTCTTCGCTATCTCTTCTTGCAATTTCATCCTGAAGCTCTGAAAAGGTTTCTGGATCATAATGTATTCCTTCTTGTGTAGTTAGTTTTTGCCAAGTCAACCTTGAGCGCTTGAGCTGCCTGCCGCTTATATGTTTGCCGTCAAACTCAAAGCTGATGCCTTTCGGTTGGCCTTCTTCGTTTAGTGTCAGGTTGATGTAGACCTTTTGCTTCCTCAGGGCGCGGACGAAGTCGAACATGTCGCCATTGGTTGCCTGGGTACGTTCGATTGCCCCGGCGATCTTCGCGATCATCTTGTGCTTCAGCGGGAGTTCGTTATCGCGGATCGAGGCTTGGAGCTCTGCGTGAGTAATCGAGACGCCCCACGTGTCTTTCGACTTCGGAGCTTTGCTCAGATTGAAGCGGTCTTCGATGCCCGACACTGAATCGAGGCTGATGCTTCGCTCATTGCTGTCTTTTACCATGCTGAATTCGTCATTGAACCTAATGCGGTTCGCTACGATGTGGACGTGTTGGTGATCCTTGTCTTGGTGCATCACCGCAACGAACTGGTTGGTTTCGTCGAAGCCTAGATCTGTCATGTACGTCTGGACTGTTGTGCGCCACTGGGACGTCGTTAAGGACTCTCCTGGGCGCAGGGACAGCATGGCGTGGAAGACTGGCTTTATGGGCTTCTCGGAGTCGGTGGAGAAGCGCCTGAGCGACTCCACTTGATCGAACTCCCTGATCATCTCTGACAGGTCTGATTCGTTGCCTTGCTGGACGCCTGGCAGAGGGTCTTTGCTCATTGTGTTGAAGCTGATCGTCCGGATGCCGGAGATCTCGTGGTCGTGCTTGGTGCAGCCAAATATGTACCGGATGCGGCCTTTGAAAGAACCAGCGGACTTGGGAAAAATCTTGCCGATCATGCAACACCTCCCAGGTTCACCTGAGCTATGAGTTTAACCTTTGTCAGAAGCTCGGAGCCTGGGCGGTCTGC
Source organism: Pseudomonas sp. AD21 (assembly GCF_002878485.1). Taxonomy (NCBI): domain Bacteria; kingdom Pseudomonadati; phylum Pseudomonadota; class Gammaproteobacteria; order Pseudomonadales; family Pseudomonadaceae; genus Pseudomonas; species Pseudomonas sp. AD21. The sequence continues at coordinate 6,519 of NZ_NQYG01000015.1, read as the reverse complement.
GTTGATCATCGATGCAAGGTTCATCAGTTCGCGGGCTATCTGTACGACGTCCTGGGTGACTTTGGGCTTAACCTGGCTGTTGGCAACGTAGTCACGGATGAACGCGCCAGCGGACTTATAGCCTGCCTCAGCGACTTTCGCATTTAAAGTATCGAGCTCAGCTTTGTTTAGTCGCAAAGTGATACGGGATTCTTTGTTTTTTCTCTCAACTGTTTTCATCTTGACTCACCTTTATTGTTTTTATATGAACTTTGCTCTAACGCAACACCCGAAGGGATGTGAGTATCTAGTCGCTTATTGTCTGACGTAGACACAACTGGCTAAAAAGAAGCTCTAGATCTATTGTGCAAAAGGAGCTTTAGGTGGATCTAGTGGTTTTGCTAATTATTTTGAGTTATTTGCTTGTATACCTAAATTTTCGCAAGGTGTGAATGCGAAATCGCAGTGTTGGAGTGCGAAATCACTTTAGTCGCTTGCGGTTTTACTTTAGGTAAGTGCGGAGCTCGCAAGGGATGAGTGCGAAATCGCAGTATGGTCTTGCGACTTAGCTTTGACAGTAAGCAATATGGAGGGTATATCAGTTGTAGAAGGTTATACTTGGGAATATACCAGTCTCTTTACCTCCTTCAACGATACTGTCAAATGAATCAAAGAATTTCTCTGGTGTACTGAGCTTTGCTGTCCATGTCACAAGCTCTGGATATCCCATTACGTAACATGAAGAATCCATTTCTTTACCCAGCCCAAGAACTCGTTCCGAGTAGCTTTCCCATTCATTGATGAAAGTTTCCTGGACAACTATAAGGTTTCGGATCACTTTGTCGTGCGTTTCAATCTCAAAGATATCTTCGCCAAAGTGAAACTGCAGGTTCTCACCACGTCTCAGGTACTTAATCGCTCCTCTCGTTTGATCAATAGCTTTATCAAGAGCCTTTGAAACTGTCGAGATCTTTCTTTTTAGAGTTCGATCTAAGGACTTCTCCGTGTTTGGGCTGTCCTTGGCCTGAATCAGCAGCAGATATTCATCGGAGGCAACTAAAACGTCGACGAACTCTTCATTGTTATCTGTGCGAAGTGGGTTCAGGAATATTGAGTCTTCATGAAATACTTTCTGAAGTAGCTTAACAATATCCATCTCTTGAAAGCTACCTGGCTCTAGCCTCTCAAGGGTCGAGTGGCTCACAGATGGGCATTTTTGAAACAGGTTGTTCATGGGTACTGCGTCTAAAATGAATAAATCCTCGATCATAAGTCGTTCAAGGAAATTAACCTTGATCGAGTTCTTATCATCCTGAAGCGATCTGCGCATGAACCAGTGATTAGTTAAGTCACGAATTTCATAAGCAGCCTCAAGGCTTGATGGGGCAAGCTTGTATTGGCTTTTGTCGAACTCTGCGAACTTTTCGTTCTGCGACCTGTAGCCAAGAAGTTCGCGATTGTTGTCGTCAAAGAAATGAATGTCGAAGCTTTCCGATGAAAGCAGGTCAAATATGGAGTGTCCCATTTCATCGTCTAGTAGGGGAGTAACAACCATCAGTGGGTTGAGCTCATCATCTTCATATGTAGTGACTAGGCCGTGGTAAGTCTCTCCGTTCATCCGACATGGGACTAGATAGAACCCGATGCGCTGCTTGGCTTTTGCGGCTAGTACGGCCTCCTTGGGCACTTTGATTATGAGGAGGAACGTACCTTCCTTGTCGTTTGCAATCGTACTTATCCCGTGATGTAGGTCTCTCACGTGCTGCATCAGATGTGGATAGCGGATGGTCAGCATTGTGTCTCCATGACGCTGGCATAAATCAATGTGCCACTACTCATAGCATGAAAGTGGCAGCTATTCTGTGCAGGAGAGGGGAAAGTAGGTAGTGCCAGTCGGTAGTGCCATGGCTGGAGGCACTTGCGCTCACCGTGGAGTCCAATCGGTATGTCCAATATTTTCGCTGTCAGGGTAGGTGGGCGGTATCGATGTCTGCGCACAGAATGTACACGATCAGAGCAAAACCCAATGAATTCAGGCTTTGGTGATCCAATCCATCATCGGGGCGACGGAGAAGCGGCGGGAGAGTGGGGCGGGTGTGGCGGAGATAGGGGACATTGGCGGTTCTGGATTGGGTGGGGCTGGGAGGTGGGGGAGTTTATCAGGATTGAGGGTGGTGGGCTTGCAGATGCTCTTCCATGGTACTCGTCGCATTTAAGAGTGCTTTTTTCGATCAATCGACTAGCTAGGGGTGGCGATTTGATGGCCGAACATCTATTTTCTAGAGCAACAAAACCACAAGCTTGTGAAAGGAAAAGCAATGGACGCTCAGCAAGAAAAGGTCTTTTTTGACGAACGTGAAGTAAAGGTTACCAACAGCCGGTTCATCCTTCCGGGGCAAAAGACGTTTGCGATGAGTGGAGTCACGGCTGTGAAAACCTCTCAAATAAATCCTAACCGTACTTGGCCCGTACTGCTGATGATCGTTGGGGTGATTATCGGATATAACAAAGGTATCAATACGGTTTCCGTCGTCTTGTTTTTTGCAGGTCTTGCTTGGTTCTTTATGCAGAAGACGATCTACACAATTGTGCTTACTACGTCCTCTGGAGAGCAACAGGCGCTGCAAGATGTGGATCTGTCCTGGATTTCCAGAGTCGTCGGCGCGATAAATGACTCAATCATTCATCGGGGATGAAAAAGTGACGGATTTATTTAGAGGCTGAGGTTTCGGCGGTAAATAAATCCGTCCCTTTGCTCCGCTTTGCTCAGAAAGCTTGGATTGGTACTGGCAATGCCGGTCACATGTTGCGAATGTCTTCATTCGCAGCGCTATATTGGGTCACGGCCGCTTCGGCGGCGGGAGCCCTCAATCAGGTATTTACTGCAACGGATCACTCGACGAAGTGGACCCTGGGCCTAATAGGGCGCCGCTATTTATCCTGCGCTCGACCTGAAACTCATCGATCAACTTCTGAACGCTCTCAGGTCTGGGTACCCGTATTCCTTTATTACCTGACTCGGTTTCCTGAAGGTATCGGTCCGACAAATCCTGGAGGCTTGAGCCTAAGGTGAAATCCTCAGCTTCTATCATGTCCTGGAGGAAGTATTCGATCGACCTCATTGCTTGGGGATAAAGAATAATACGAGTTTCAGCCAAGCCGGCTTTATACGGTTCCATCAACTGTCCTATCTCAGTACCTTTGTGATTGCGACCTCCCCAATTTGAAATTTGAGCCGTGCCTTTATCGACGTAACTATCAATGCTTTCTTGCGAGAGGAGCGCTCCTCCGCTTTTTTGAAAATACTCGTAATGCTCGCGCTGAAGCCTATCCATAATTTTCTCAGGGCCAAGATTTATTTCCTTTGGGAGAATGCTAGTGCCCGCGCACAACGCGATACAAATTTCATTAAGCTTCTTCAGAACCTTGCGGTCAGGGTGTTCGCCTATCATTTCTTGCATTATGTTCACGAACTTAGGGCTGAGACCAAGATTGTTATAGTGAGCCGCGACGGTATCGATCTGACCAGTAGATTGCCTATTCAAAATATCGATAGCTTTTACATCAAACCTACTCTGGGATGATCCAGGGTATTCCCCATCATCCCCTTTATAATACTTTGCATCATAGGATCCTTTGCCAACCTGATGTGTTGCCGTTTTTTGAATTGCGTTATCCAACGTCAGAGAGCTGGCCTTGATTTTGTCAATTCCAGATAGGTAATCGCAGGTGATCTGAATATATTTGCCGAATAAAAAGTAGTGCCTGGCCTTTTCTTTTACATGATGCTTCAATACATCTCGCAAGGGGCCACTGAAAATGGCATTGCTACTGGTTCCAATCTTTATCCGGCTAACTTGTGTTGCCCCTCGGGCAGTCGTGGAAATTATTTGTTGTCCCTTAACATATAATCCGCTCATAGCGCTCCCATCGATCAGATTCAATAAGGCCAGCAAGATCCAATTAAGTACTGTAATCCATGCCGCCTGATGTTCTATATTAAACATTTAGGATTGTAGTCTTGGCTCCAAGTTCTTCCAGTCTGTAGTCAAAATTAGCCTTTTCCGTGCATCCTGCCGAACGCGCACAATCGGTTACGCTTCTGACTCGAATGGCACTTATTTAACCTTCTTCGGGTGCCTATTCCTCCGTACCTCAGCCTTTGCCGATCGACGTGTTTGCATCAACCCTGGGTAGGGCTTGGATCTTCGTTTTAGAGCGCGAGGCTCTATCCTGTCAGGCCGGTTTCCGACACGTTTGTAGGCAGTCAACTTGTGTTGACTCAACAACTCATCGCCTTAAAGCGAAAAGTTTATTACTTTCCCATCCGCTCCGGGTGGTTCATCTAGTGATGCTAACTAACTTTAAGTGTTGACGATTATGATTGTTTTATACGATCACCGGTAATCGCCGCTTGTTACCGTCCGGACGCATCAAGTAATAAGTCAATCAGCAACTGAAACTTGCACGAATTCAGCAGATGCAGGCGGGTATTCACCAGGCATGGTTTCGACTCCTTTCGAGAAAAAATACAAGCAAAGTACCGGTAGTGCCCCTGTCAGGCAGTTATTACGGCTTGCTTAGAAATTGCTACAAAGCGAAGAAGTTACCGCGGATTAGCCCATGTGGCTGGGACGTTGGGGGAGTGCTATGCCCAATCCATCATCGGGGGCGACGGACAGCGCCTGAAAAAGGAGCGCAGTGGTCTTTGCGCTGGTGACAGTAATCGGTTCGATCAGCGTGTTCGTAGAACCTTCCCAAACAGAAAAACACGCCCGTTTAAATGAAGCTTGTTGCTGCAGTCCCGTTCCTACACCACCTTGCGCCTCCCCCTACACCTAAGACAGAATCCGCTGGCTTGTGCGTCTAGCTCGCGGGTTCTATCGTCCCTGTGTCACTGCAAACCAGTGATCGGGTTTGGTAGCCCGCTTCGTTTCTAGACTCATGGCGTCACCGTGTGCAGTCCTGTCCCAGGACTCGGATTTCATGGTGGTCATGCGTGGGGCTCATTCGTGGGCGCCGGGTTCTAGTGCGACCGGTCTACCAACCCGCGTATGGCCGCCACCTATCGTTTGGTAGCGAGGGTGATGGCTCCTTTTAGTATTCGCGCTAGAGGTTCCATCTATGTTCAAAGTAACGCCCAACCCACCAGAAACCGACCCCGCATCCCCCTACGAATCCCTCGATTCCCGCAAACTCCACGAAGCCGCCGAGCGCGCCCTCGATCACTACCTCACCCCGGCCAGCCAGATCATGGCTTGCGGTGATCAATCCAAACCGATGTTCCTCGCCAACCCGGCCTACGACACTGAATCCCTGCTCGCCAACGCCAGTGAGTCGCTGGGTTCCGCCACCACCATGCTCAACGATTTCGCCGCGTTGCTGGATATCTCGCACCGCAAGACGCTGCTGGGCATTGCGCAGGTGGTGATGTTGGGGGAGTTGGCGGTGAATCAGGCGTTGGATAACGTTGAGTTGAAGGCGTAGGGCGCGTGCCTCTGTGGCGAGCGGTCAGGCCGGTGCCACGGAGGGCTGTATCAGCTCGATTGTTTGAGGTGGGCTGACAGTTCTTTCCAGACGTCCCGATAGCTGAAGCGCAGCCAGGCGGTATGTAGATTATGAAGTTGCCGGCGAAACCTGCTGTTCCTGTTGGCGAGCAGCATTTGCTCGATTTCCCGGTTCAACCAGTCGGGTTCGAAGCCTGTCCAGATCGGGGGAAGTACGCATTCCAGGTTGTCGGCGCAGACGACGGCGACTTCCGAGTAGAGGATGTTTTTGAGCAGTTCCGGCTCGTAGCCTTTGATTTGCTCAGCGATGTAGGGGTAGTCCACCCCAGTGTCGACAAAGATGTCGGACAGGGCGGCCCTGATTTTGTACAACTCGCTGGGAGTTGGTGAGTGTCCCATGAACCTGAACCCGTGCTGTCGATCCGCAAAGTTTCATCTTGCCACACGCGGTGAAGGCCTACGATGCTTGCACAAGATCATCCCAAGGGGAGCCGTACCATGCGCACCAATGTCGTCAAAGTGCTGTTGATCGCTGCAGCTGTCTCGGTATTGAGTGCCTGTTCGGGCTCCGGTGGCTTGACCACCACCAGTTGTTTTTCCTCGGATTGCCAATCGCCGGAGGGTCGCAGTAATGCGACGACGCTCAAGTTTGGTGGCAACAGTATTGGCAGCAGCTTGAATCAGTACAGTTCCGGGATGTTGCATGACGATTGATGGAAATCGAGGCTGATACTGAACTTGTGATGAGGGGATTTGGCGAAACGTCGCACCGCCCCGATGGGTCGCGGACTCCGCTTTTAAAACAGAGGACTGCTACGCAGTCCATCGGGGATAAATCCCCTCGCCACAGGTGTAATTCGCTCCATTGGTGTATTGGCTCTACAGGTGCAATTAGTTCCACAGGTTCACCTGTTTCCTCAGGCTCCACCGGTTCAGTGTTCAGACAATAGAAAAGGCGCCCATATCGGGTAATGCCGATCAGTTAAGCGCAGATCCCCTGTGGGAGCGGGCTTGCTCGCGAAAGCGGTGGGCC
>NZ_NQYG01000148.1:0-378 GCF_002878485.1 Pseudomonas sp. AD21 | reverse complement strand
CGGATGCGCGAGTGGCGATCTGCGTCGAGCGCGGGCTGGATCTGGTGGTCGGTCTGCTCGGCATCCTCAAGGCGGGCGGCGCTTATGTGCCGCTGGACCCGAGCTATCCGGCGGAACGTCTGGCGTACATGCTCAAGGACAGCGCACCGACCGCGGTGCTGGTGCAGACGACTACTCGCGGGTTGTTCGACGCGTCTGCGGCGACGTTGATCGACCTTGACCACAGCATTTGGCAGAACATGCCGGAGCATGACCCGCAGGTGCCGGGCCTCAGCCCTTCGAACCTCGCTTACATGATCTACACCTCGGGTTCTACGGGCTTGCCGAAGGGCGTGATGATCGAACACCGCAGCGCCTGCAACATGGTGCACTGGGGTT
>NZ_NQYG01000147.1:0-397 GCF_002878485.1 Pseudomonas sp. AD21 | reverse complement strand
GCGCCTTTGCCTACAGCTACGCCAGAATCCGCCGGCTTGTGTGCCTTGGGGGGCGGGTTCTATTGTGGTGCGGTCGCTGACGAATCAGCGATCGGGTTTCGCAGCCCGGATTAATCAAGGCGCACAGCGCTCCGAATTGTTGCCATTCAAAATTTATGGCAACGGTGCTTTATGGCGGCTGTGCGCGGGATACCTTCGGGTATGCCGGGTTCCTTGATTCCCGGTCTGCGAACCTGCGTACAGCTGCCACCTCTCTTCGTTTCGCAGCGAAATGTGGCGGCTCCAACAATCAAGGAGCTTCACCATGATCAAACCAACACCCAATCCGCCCGAATCTAACTGCACGTTTCCCTACGAATCCATCGATTCCAAAAAACTCCACGAAGCCGCCGACCGC
>NZ_NQYG01000146.1:0-398 GCF_002878485.1 Pseudomonas sp. AD21 | reverse complement strand
CCTGACGCCAATGCCCTGACCCAAAGTGGCACCTTCACCATCACCGCGCAGGATGGCGTCACCACGCTGACTGTCGGTGGTATCTCCGTGGTCACCAATGGCGTCGCTGCAGGCTTCCCGCAATCGGTTACCACACCGCTCGGCAGCACACTGACCATCACCGGCTTCAACGCAGCTACTGGTGTTGTGAGTTACAGCTACACCCTCGACCACAACGACGCTCACCCAACGGCCAACGGCGCAAACAACCTGCCCGAGCAGTTCGCCGTCACCGTGGTCGACGACAACGGCACCACCGCCAACGCGACCCTCGATGTAAACATCATCGACGACCTGCCAAAAGCGGTGAACGACAGCAACAATGGCACCGCCTCGGAAACAACCCTCACGCTGACCGG
>NZ_NQYG01000145.1:0-408 GCF_002878485.1 Pseudomonas sp. AD21 | reverse complement strand
GTGCTATCCAGTCTATCTTTCTATCACATACCCAAATTTTTAAAGAACGATCTAATCAAAGACTAGAAATCAATATTCACACCGGAATATTCATTTCTAAACTCTAACAAGCAGAAGCAGTTAATGGTGGAGCCAAACGGGATCGAACCGTTGACCTCCTGCGTGCAAGGCAGGCGCTCTCCCAGCTGAGCTATGGCCCCATACAAAATTGGTGGGTCTGGGCAGATTCGAACTGCCGACCTCACCCTTATCAGGGGTGCGCTCTAACCAACTGAGCTACAGACCCAATTTCGAGCGCGTAACTGATTAGCTAAGAGCTATCAGCTTGGAGCTTAAAGCTGCTTCTATCGTCTTCTTCAATGAATCAAGCAATTCGTGTGGGAACTTATGGAGCAGCTGATGTCGTCG
>NZ_NQYG01000144.1:0-433 GCF_002878485.1 Pseudomonas sp. AD21 | reverse complement strand
GCTGTAAAACCGCATGCACAGTACTGACGGAAGGCATCACTGTGCCTTCGTCTTCTAACACGCGCTTGAGCTTGCGAGCGCCCCAAGCCGCGTACTCCTGACTCACGGTCAGAATCTGCTGTTCAGTCTCGTCAGCGCAGCGTTTGGGGGACGTCTTTGGTCGTCGAGACTGATTGATCAATCCCTCTGCACCTGAGGTTTCAAACCTCTTGAGCCATTTGTAGGCGGTGCTTGGGCTGATGTTGAATCGGCGGCAAAGCTGCCGAACATTGGCCCCTTCCTGCCGAGCCAAAAGCACGAATTCTGTACGAAGCTGCACGGTGGACACCTCTTCCCAAGACACAGGCCATCTCCTTCGCGATGAGCAATGTGTCTATTTAAAAGTGTCCACCATGTCTCCGAACACCTGTCCACCATGTGTCCGGTACATACA
>NZ_NQYG01000143.1:0-437 GCF_002878485.1 Pseudomonas sp. AD21 | reverse complement strand
TCACAGGCGCGCCAACGGTGGCGGTGTAAGTGACGGTGCCACCTTCAGCCACCGAAGTATCGGCGCTGAGCTTCACGGTCGAGGTGTCGATGGTGTCGGTTACTTCGGTAACGGTGACTTCGGTAACGGCCGGAACAGTGCTTGGCACCAGGTTCTCGAAGTTGCCGCCCGCCGTATTGGTAATGCTGACTTCAACCTTGCCGGCATCTTTGTAGACGTCATCGGCAGGCGCTGGAACCGTTACGGTGCCAGTTGTTTTGCCGGCTTCGATGGTGATCACCGAGCCATTGCTCAGGGTCACGGTCACCGGGGTGCCGGCCGGGTTGGTCAGGGTCGCGGTGTAGACGATCGACCCACCTTCAGCGACGGAGCCAGTGGCGCTCAGCGTCAGGTTGGTGGTGTCGACGGTGTCGGTCACGGTGGTGCTGACCGGGGTT
>NZ_NQYG01000142.1:0-459 GCF_002878485.1 Pseudomonas sp. AD21 | reverse complement strand
GATGTATGCGGCTTCGCCGCATGGCGCTGCGCGCCTAACCCTGATGGACACCTTCGCTCGGCCTGCCGAAGGGGCTGGAGAGCAAAAGCAAGATCAAGAGCCCCTCACCCTAGCCCTCTCCCGGAGGGAGAGGGGACTGACCGGGGTGCTTGGGAGAGATTCGCCGACGTGCGATACCGCGTTGAACTCAAGTATTGAAAAGCCCACAAATCGGCTCCCTCTCCTTGGGGAGAGGGCTGGGGTGGGGGGTAAATCCACCACAAAACCAAAGCCGAACACGCCCTGCTCCCCCCACTTAACACGACGAGCGTTAGCTCGAGTACCGCTTTTGACGCGAAGGCCCGTCGGCAGGCTGAGTGGAGGGATTGATTCGGGGGTGGGAGCGCAGCGACCGTTTGGCGAAGCCAAACACATCGAGAGGAGGTGCAGCGAAGCAAACCGTAGGCGATGCGCCCGGAT
>NZ_NQYG01000141.1:0-514 GCF_002878485.1 Pseudomonas sp. AD21 | reverse complement strand
TCGGCATCGGTTGGGTTGAGCGTGTAGGTGTAAGTGCCGTCGGTGTGCAATTCCAGGGTGCCGTAGGTACCGGTGAAAGTGCCTGCGGTGACTGGGCCGGTGGGCACACGGTCGGCGCCCTGAACGTCGTTGGTCAGGACGTTGCCGGTCAGGGTCAGGTTGGTTTCTGACGCAGTGCCGGTGTTGCTGTCATTAACCGCTTTGGGCAGGTCGTCGATGATGTTGACGTCGAGGGTTGCGTTGGCGGTGGTGCCGTTGTCGTCGACCACGGTGACGGCGAACTGCTCGGGCAGGTTGTTTGCGCCGTTGGCGGTTGGGTGGGCATCGTTGTGATCCAACGTGTAGCTGTAGCTGACTACGCCGGTGGCGGCGTTGAAACCGGTGATCGTCAGCGTGCTGCCGAGCGGCGTGGTGACCGATTGTGGGAAGCCTGCGGCCACGCCGTTGGTGACCACGGCGATACCACCGACAGTCAGCGTGGTGACGCCATCCTGCGCGGTGATGGTGAAGGTGC
>NZ_NQYG01000140.1:0-518 GCF_002878485.1 Pseudomonas sp. AD21 | reverse complement strand
GAGGTGTTTGGTGGATGTACGCCGACGTGAAATACCGAGTCGAATTCAGGTCCTGAAACAGATCAAAAGCCCCTCACTCTCCCCTCCCCCAGAGGGAGAGGGGACTGACCGAGGTGTTTGGTGGATGTACGCCGACGTGAAATACCGAGTCGAATTCAGGTCCTGAAACAGATCAAAAGCCCCTCACTCTCCCCTCCCCCAGAGGGAGAGTGAACTGACCGAGGTGTTTGGTGGATGTACGCCGACGTGAAATACCGAGTCGAATTCAGATCCTGAAAAGCCCACAAATCGGCTCCCTCTCCCCCGGAAGAGGGCTGGGCGGGCGGCGTTCCGATGAGGGGCAGCTCCAACACAAATCAAAAGTCGAACTCCGGGCTCCTCACCACTCTAGGCCGAGTGTCCGCTCGCCTGCTCTTGATCTTGATCCACCGGCCCCGTCGGCAGGCTGAGTGGAGGGATTTATCCGGGAGTGGGAGCGCAGCGACCGTTTGGCGCAGCCAAATGCATCGAGAGGAGGT
>NZ_NQYG01000139.1:0-525 GCF_002878485.1 Pseudomonas sp. AD21 | reverse complement strand
TACGGTTTGCTTCGCTGCACCTCCTCTCGATGTGTTTGGCTTCGCCAAACGGTCGCTGCGCTCCCCCCCCCGGATGAACCCCTCCACTCAGCCTGCCGAAGGGGCCAGCAGATCAAGATCAAAAGCTGCAGCCGAGCTAACGCTCATCCTGTTGAGTGGGGCGGCTTTGCCGCATGGGTGTGCACGCGATCTAAACTGTAGGCTTCGCCTGCCAGCGAAGGCGGCCTGACAGCCGACCAATCTCTTGCAAGCTGCATGCTATCCCATTGTAGGAGTGAGCCTGCTCGCGATGGCGGCCTACGAGCCGACCAATCCCCCACTGGCCACACCCAATCCAACTGTGGGAGCTGGCCTGACAGCCGACCAATCTCTTGCAAGCTGCATGCTATCCCATTGTAGGAGTGAGCCTGCTCGCGATGGCGGCCTACGAGCCGACCAATCCCCAACTGGCCACACCCAATCCAACTGTGGGAGCTGGCCTGACAGCCGACCAATCTCTTGCAAGCTGCATGCTATCCCATTGTA